>JAAUTM010000228.1 GCA_012031455.1 Phycisphaerales bacterium | reverse complement strand
GGCTGATCGGTGCTTCGGGTTCCATTTACGGGATTCTTCTGGCAGCGGCGCTGGTGGCCCCGGACATGAAGGTGATGCTGCTGTTCCCGCCGATCCCCATGAAACTGCGCACCATGGCCAGCGTGTTTCTGGGCATCGCCACGCTTCAGGTGCTGGTGGGCAGCGCCAATGCCGGGGGCGAAGCGGCACATCTGGGCGGGGCGCTGCTGGGCTTTCTGCTGATCAAACAACCCTGGCTTTTGGGCTGGGCGGAAAGCTCTGCCAGACAGCGCAGCCTGCGTGAGCAATACGCAAGTTCATCAGCATCAACCGGGGGTGAATCCGGGGGCGGCTCCGGCCTTGGGTCGGGGTGTGTGGTTGCTGCGTTCGCTGTTGCGGGATGGCGCCAGTTCACTCGAACAACTGGCTGGCCGAAGTGGTTGGCCCAAGTCCTCCGTGGCCCGGCTGCTGCAAAGTCTGGAACTGGCGGAACTGGTGCAGCGTGACCCGCAGACCCTGCGCTACCGGGCGATGGTCCGTCTCCAACCCATCCTCGAACCCGGGGACCATTGGCGGCAAACAGTTCTACGGGTCATGAGCGAACTGGCGCTAGCCACCAGCCACACCGCTGAACTGCATGTATATGACCCCCTGCAACCCACCCGGCCACTCACGCTCATCGATCGCTGTGAACCTGAACAAGGCGAAGTGCGGGTGCTGGCTCGCATCGGTTTCCAGCGTGACCCACCGAACTCGATGCCCTCATGCAGGTCGTGCTGGCCTTGCAACCACGCAAACTTGGCAAACCGCAACCGGGTTCATGGGTCTGGCGGGAGGGGCGAAAACTACGCCTGGGCGCTGTGGCCATCAAACAACTGCTGCAATCGGTTCGGACACAGGGACTGGGGCGTGATTACGATGTCAACTCCAACGGCATCCATCGTCTGGCCATGCCCATCTATCAACCCGGTCCACAACTTTGGGCGGTGCTCGCCCTGGCGCAATACCTCAAACCCAATCAACCTGCCCACAACCAAGCACTCGCCACTGCCCTGTGTAATGCAGCTCATCGCATTCACCGGGAACTGGGAATCACCCCAATGAACCTGACCGGTTGATTCCCGACCCAAACCACAACCTCACCCAATCAACCTTCAAAGGAGCTTACGATGCGTATTTTGTACATTGACATTGATTCCTGCCGGGCCGATCATCTGGGTTGCTACGGCTACCACCGCAACACCTCACCCCACATCGACAGCCTCGCCCGCGATGGCCTTGTTTGTCGAAACTACTATTGCAGCGATGCCCCGTGCCTGCCTTCACGCACTGCGTTCTACAGTGGCCGATTTGGCATCCAAACCGGTGTGGTGGGTCATGGGATGTCGGCTGCACAGCCCAAAATCCAAGGCCGTACACGAGGCTTCAAGGACTGGTTTGATGAACAGGGACTGGCCCGTCAACTGCAAAAAGCCGGTTACCACACGGCCATGATTTCCCCCTTTGGTCAGCGTCACGCCGCTCACTGGTTCTATGCCGGGTTCATGGAAATTCACAACACCGGCAGGAGCGGGATGGAAAGTGCCGAGGAAGTCATGCCCGTGGTGAAAAAGTGGTTTGCCGACAACGTCAGCAACGACAAATGGTACATGCACATCAACTTCTGGGACCCGCACACACCCTATCGTGTGCCTGCCTCGCAGGGCAACCCCTTTGAAAAAGACCCCCTGCCCGCCCACCTGGATGATGATGCCCTCATCGCCCGTCATCTGAAAAAGACCGGCCCGCATTCAGCGCAGGACCTGGGCATGTACAAACCCGGGAACCCGGAGCGCTGGCCACGGGAGATTCCCGCCATCAAGGATCGTGCCTCGATGAAACAATGGATCGATGTTACGACACCGGCATCCGCTATGTCGATGACCAGATCGGCTGGATCGTCGAACAGTTGAAAAAGGCCGGGGTCTATGAGGACACCGCCATCATCATCTCAGCCGACCATGGTGAAAACCAGGGCGAACTGGGCATCTATGGCGAACACGCCACTGCCGACCGTGGCACCTGCCACATCCCCATGATTATCAAGTACCCCGGCGGGATCAAGGGCAAGACCGATGATGGGTTTCATTACGGTCTGGACTTCGCCCCCACCCTGACCGGGTTGCTTGGGTTGCCTGCCTGTGACATCTGGGATGGCCAGTCGTTTGCAGAGACGATCACGGAAAATAAACCCATGGGCCGGGAGCAACTGGTCTTCAGCCAGTGCTGCCATGTGTGCCAGCGAAGTGTGCGCTGGAATGCCGATGGGAAACAATGGCTGTACATGCGCACCTACCACGATGGGTTCCACCTGTTTGCTCAGGAAATGCTGTATGAACTGGTCAGTGACCCCTTTGAACAACAGGATGTGGCGGACAAGCACCCGCAGGTTTGCAGGGAAGGGGCCTGGCGGCTGGCACAATGGCACGATGCCCAGATGCAGAAGATGGCCCTGACCAGCAGCGATGTGACGGACCCGCTTTGGACGGTCGTGAAGGAAGGTGGCCCATTCCACGCTTTGCATGTGGACTCCCCCGGTCGCAAAAGCCCCCTGGCGGATTATGTGCCACGGTTGGAAGCCACCGGCCGGGCCGAGGGTGCTAAGGCGCTGAAACAGAAATATGCCGCTTACTGGAACAAGGCGTAACGTTTTCACTGTGTGCTCTTGCCTGCCAGTGAGCGGTTACATGACACCGAGCCGGGTGCCACACTGCGCCCCGTAGCGAATCGCAGGGCGCTGTGTGCTCTTTGCCAGTATTTGATTACATGACGCCGAGCCCTTCAGGGCCGGATACGAAAGAACTATTCGCCGCAGAGATCGCCGAGAACGCAGAGAAATCCGAGAACCCCGCCTCGTAGCCCCGGATGCCAATCCGGGGCTGGTTCATCCGAAATTCCTTCAAAGTTTATACCGGAGCCATCCACGCCGGACCTTCGTCCTCGAAGGTCCGGATCTACAACTCCATTGACCACTTCATTCAACCGCTCACTTCCGTTCGCGGCTCTGAAATACCCCTCGCTTGCGCTTCGGGCAGGTGCATGATGATGGTGGGTCCACTCGCGGACTCGCTTGACCCACCCTACTTCACTGGTCTTTTGTTATTGTACCTCTCGGAGGCCCATTTATTGTTTAGAATACTTCTGGCATAGAGTCCTATTATTACGCCCCATATTGGAAGTACTGACATGTATAATTTATCAATAGCAATCCCATATATTTCCTTTCCGAATATACATTCAATAATACTATAACAGAACATTCCAATATGAATTCCACACAACAATAATATAATCAAATCACAATAGTTCATATAGCGAAATGTGCGTTTCATTTGTTATCCTATTCGCATGTTGATATACCGCATTTGTTTCGTGCTATTAGAATGCGCATTTCTCCACCCACATGATTAGATGATGTGAGACTGCTGCCTACATATGAATAGATATTCACTCCGATGCCCGCTGGTGGACATGCTACAGAGATCGCTATATTAGCCGCAACCCACAATCCGTTATTAACCAAATCCCACTTCGCCCCGTTTGGATCATATGTGGCATTAAAGCATGCAGTAAAACTACGGTATCCATTTCGCTTCCAAGCTGGTATATGCATGCCGATTTCCCCATCGTTTCTACAGCAATCCTCAAACCATAGGTTTGATCCCTTTCGAGGACGTCTTCCAATCGATTGATTTTTGCAACAGAATTCTCTGTTTGGATTAAATTCTTTCTTACCGCAACAATGTCCGGGTGGCGTTCCTTGTGGTTCTATCCATGTTCCTGGCGATGGAGAGTCCGGTGATATTGGTTCACCCATGTAGTACAAGGATGGATCATCAACTGCATAGTGACCAGGAACATAAGGACGACAGGAAGGACGCCCGTCGTTACCGGGATCAATTAAGTCCGGACGAATAGAGGTTGTGCCAAACGGGTCAACATACACTCGTGGACTGGACATAGCATATTGAGTTAGACTCATCCCGTCTATATATTGAGCGATATCGCGCTGGTTGAATCTCCCAAGTTCGGTATGCAGCACACGGTGGCGGTTTTGGACGAGGCCGCCGCCCGCAGAGGACAATTCTTCTTCGTGCATGAGGCCCTGGTGGCCGAAGGGGTTTAAGGGGATGGGGGATGCCGGAGAAGCCGTAGATTTCGCTGCGCCCGGGTGTCGTACACCGGGGCGTGGCAGCCGGGGTCGTGGAT
>JAAUTM010000227.1 GCA_012031455.1 Phycisphaerales bacterium | reverse complement strand
GCACGATGGTTGGGCCGATCACACGGGTCAGCCAGACCGGCAAACGCTGCCACATGGCGATACGCCGTTGATATTTGGGGTTGTCCGGACGAACTTCGCCCACATCCCCTTTGCGTACGTAATACTGCCAGACGGTATCGTGGGCGGTAGCCCCCCACTGTTTCTTGAACTTGTACGTCCCTGAATCGATGCTGGATCGTCCGAAATCAAATTGTTGACTACCCCGTTCCATCGCCCGCAGCAACATCTGATGATACATCCACATGTTGGCGTTGGTACTTGCGGCCGACCGCAGGCTGCTGGCCGAGGGAACCTGAGTCGTAGCTGGCTGATGTGCCAGCGGCAGATCGTGAACCAGAAGTGCCCCGGCCACGGGCTTGCCCTCCCAGTTTACCACCACCAGTTCGGCTCCATCTTGTTGTACGCCGGACTTGGCAACTTCGTGTTGTGAAGCAACTGATCGAAGGTTGACGATTTCCTTAAACAAGCGTTTGCTGTACACAGGTGTGCCCAGGTCACGCATGTTGACCGTAAATACATTATAGAAGTCATCGAGCAGCGAGACTCCGCCAAAGCGGATTGTCAGGCCACTTTTTTCGCCTTTGCGAATCTGGTTGCGGACCTTGGCATCAAAACCTTTCCATAACACTTCGGGCGTGTCCGGCAGGTCCAGCACCATGCGTTTTTTCTCATCCCGACGAACCGTCAGTTTGGGATGCTCGACGGGTTGGCCATGGCGCAGCTCCAAATATTTCACATCCAGTTCATCCGCCAGGTCACAGGCTTTGTCCACCAGTGCCGACTGTATCAAAAGATCTTCCGCAGCCAACCCCGCACGGTTTAAATATGGCAAACTCACCAGGAATTTGCCAAATAAAGCACTTTTCACCAGGCATAACGGAAGAAACCCCTGAATCCGCTTTTTTCGTCAAAAGCTGTCAAAACATACGTCCGATGCCCAAAACCTTGCTCAAAACCGTGAGCCATACAGGGTCATGTTCTCCGCAAACCTGAGCTGGGGCTGTAGACGAATGGAGGTACGCCGTTAGGCGACCCATTTGGGAGGCATCAGGATTAACCCAGCATTCAATCATCGTTTCCCACCCAAAGTGCGCATTTCCCCCAAGTTATCGGCGTTTCCCCGACGAGACTGTGATTCTGGATACATTAAACGCACCATATACACCGTGGGCTAATGCCTTAGATATTTCGTATTCAACTTGGCAACAATCGTTGTTTCCCTCCAGCAAGTCCATGTTGTCCTGGGCCAACATCATGACCAGACCCTGTTGCCTGCAAACAACATCCAGTCCAGCCTGAACAATCCACAAAATTATCACCAACACATTTTAGCGAGATAAATTATTGTTAATGCTACACATGCACGCTGATGTATAAATTAAACGGACCTTGGCGTGGTCCGGCAGGCATCTTGTGATAGACTTGGCAGAGGCCGATCAACAACGGCTTCGGGGAGATGAAAAATGGACGAAACATTGTTCCAAAAGAAGCTTGGTGAACTGATGGGCGAGATTTCCACGCTGCCCAAGGCCGAGCAGGAAAAGCTCACCGCCTTGGCCGGTGAAACCCAGCAGCGCCACGCCAAGTTGCGCAAGACCGTCGGCGACCTGCAGGAAAGCCTCGATTACCTGCGTCTGGCGATCAAATACATGGTGTTTGACCTCGAAGCCACCCGCCGGGAAAACCGCTACCTCCGCCAGATGATCGAGCACAAGTTCACCGATGGCAGCGAAGACGAAACTCATCCCGATCACGACAAGTTTTGATCGGCGATTGTTGCAACCGCTTCCCGTCTCTGATCGGTGCCTGACCTTACCCCTGACCTGTGACCCAGACATCCTCCAAGAGGGTGTCTTTTTTCTTTCTGTCGATTCGATACGATGCTCCAGTTGGATTATTTGGTGCTGAATGTAAAACATTCATTCTTTCTTTCACAATAATGGTATCTCTATGACCCTGGCCTTCTTATTCATCCAGCAACTGTTCGTACCTGAAGGCCAATTCTTTTATGTTGCCGTGGTGCTGACGGTCGTCATCAGCATCGTGGTCCACGAACTGGCACACGGGCTTGCCGCCATGCACTTTGGCGATGACACCCCACGTCTGGCCGGTCATCTCACCCTCAACCCCATCGTTCACATGGGGGTTTACTCTTTGATCATGCTTTTGCTGGTGGGAATCGCCTGGGGACAGATGCCCATCAGCCCCCCACCGTATGCGTGGCCGCCATGCCCATTCCCTGGTCGCTTTGGCTGGCCCTGTCAGCAATGTGATGCTGGCATTGCTGGCACTGACCGCCATGGGTTTGGCCGAGCGCTACTACTTCCCCATCGATCTTTCCCAAGCTCAGGAAAACGCCCGGCTGGCGATGTATCTCTTTGGTGTCACCAACATCGTGCTGTGCGTTTTCAACCTCGTCCCGGTGCCACCGCTGGATGGCAGCGTGATCCTTGCCAACCTTGATCGCCGTTATGCCCAGCTTGTTTCCGACCCCGGCAAGCAAGGAATATTCTTCCTGGGTTTCGCCTTGTTCTTTATCTTCAGTGGTTTTCTTTATGACTGGGCGGGCGATGTGGCCATGCGTTATGTGAGCTGGCTGTCATCGGTTCTATGATTGCTTACGACACCCAGTCATTACATGCCTGCCCCCATCCGCAACGGTGCCAGCAGTCCCGATTGAGCCAGAAACACGATCAGCGTGATTGAAAAAGGCGAGACAAGCGTGGAGTAAAACACCGCCCGTGCCAGATAGTCCGGGTGGTTGTCGAACTCCAGACACAGCAGCATTGCATTCAAAGCCGTGGGCGTGCCGGATGCGATGAACATCACCTGAGCCAGAAATGGATCGATGGTCCCCGGTCGAAACCAGTGAGCCAGATAAATCAGCAGCAGCGCCATCGCCGGTGCCACCAGCAGCCGGAGCATCACCGACAATTTTATCGGATAACGATCCTTCACCTGCGGGGTCAAGGTGGCCAGCTGAGCACCAAGCGTAAGCAGTGCCACAGCCACATAAGCATTTTTGACAGTTACCAGCGTCTCCCAAAATGGGCGCAGCCAGTAACTGGCAACCTGACCATCCTCACCTAGCCAGGAGCGTACCTGCAAGGTCATCAATCCGAGTGTGAGTGCGTACAACGGTGGGAATTTGAGGATCTGCCCGGCAATTTTCTTCCTGTTCGTGCTCCCCTTTCCCCCCCATGGCCGCAAGCACGATGCCGATCGAGAATCCGGTCATATTCTGCAGCAACATCACACACACCTGAAGCCCCATCGCATCACTGCTGCGTCCAAGGGATCGATAAGCCAGGTCCTGCAGCGGCAAGCCGTAATTGCCCGAATTGTAAAAAAATCACCGTCATCAGCATGGCGTTAATGCGATCCGTTGCCACTTTTCGAAACCGGGCAACGGTCAGGGTTAAGCCCGCCAGCAGCAGCATCAGCGTGATATGAAAACTGAAAACCTTGCCCACATCCGCAAGCGTGAGTTGCGACGACACGATGGAAAAATAGATGATGGCCGGGATGACGAAATAAAAATTTAGTTGAACCAGCGTGGGCATGTCCAGCCCGCGTCGGCGCTGGATCAAATACCCCAGGCCCATGAGCATCAGCATCGGGCCGACGACAAAATAAAAAGTCTGCAGCCATTGGGCTGGCAGTTCTACCAGACTCACCCCGCACACCAAGCTCCACGCAAATTGCATCATAACGACATACCCTAATTGCCGACCCATGATAGCGAGGCTGCAGTTTTGTCGTGGTGCCTGCTCAGGGTAAACGCATGTGGATTGATTTTACGAGCCGCGCCCGTAAGGAAGCGGTTTGTGAGGTACTCTCAGATTATCCAGAAACCGCTCGTTGCCACTTGCGGCTCTGACATACAGGAACCGCTCCCTGACGCCCCCGGGTCGCGGCTAGTACATGCGTTTGCCTTGGGTGCTTGCCAGCAGATCTATCGTTGACCACCGGCTTGGTGTAATATGAACGCATGCGGACTTTGGCCAATCATCAACAGGTTGCTGACCTGATCGATAACCTGGCACAAGCGATTGCTGCCGATCTGGGGTCAACCTCTCGTCCCTGGGCATTGGTGGGTATTCGCAGCCGAGGCGCAACCCTTGCAGAACGCCTGGCACATATCTTGAAACCCGATCTGGTAGGCACACTCGACATCACGCTCTACCGGGATGACCTTTCCGAACTGGCCGATC
>JAAUTM010000226.1 GCA_012031455.1 Phycisphaerales bacterium | reverse complement strand
GCAACATCACCCGCAGCTACACCCTCGGCCACGATGTCCTGCGCCAGACGACTTTGGACCTTGGACCTGGGACTTTGGACTCATTGACCTTCCTCTACGATGCCCACGGCTCCACCCGCATGCTCCTCACACCCGCTGGCACAGCCGCCCGCATGGGAACCACTGAAACCAAAACAGTTGGCTCGTCCACGCTGGGCAATTCGCCGGTGTATGTAGTGAACTACGATGCCTATGGCCGCATGCTGGCACAGTATGAATACGACGACGACTATTCCTATCAAATGATTCCCCTGGCCATCCTCCCCGGCTCGCTGGCCACCAGCCTGCTCTACTCCGGCGAACTGACGGATGGCCTCAGTGGTGCAGGCTCTGGTGGGGCAGGCGTCTCGCCTGTCATTCAACAATACCTTCGCGCACGATACTACGACCCCGCCACCGGCCGATTCTCCACCCTCGACCTCTTCGCCGGAAATACCTCCGACCCGCTCTCCCTGCATAAGTATCTCTACACCCATGGCAACCCGGTCATGGGGATCGATCCGAGCGGGAGGATGACGTTGGTGGAACTTGGCATCAACATGGCAATCGGTTCAGTCATTACGTACATCACTGCACCAATTATCAAACCAGCAATCAATTATCTTGCCAATTCATTATTATCGATCATGCCGCCTATTGCGGATGCCGCCGCGCCAAGTGCATGGATATTCAGTCTCGGCGTAGGAACAAACATAAATATACCAAGAGTGCCGGTAGGAATATCTGCGACCTTGTCTTACGACAGAGTCGGATCGCTTAGCAACAATAACTCCGCTCATTTCATCACCGGGCAAGCACAAGTCAGTTCGCGTAGAGCCATGGGTTCACTTGCTGTTCCAGTGTCGATTGGATTTGCCTGGAATCTTAACAATTCCGATCAATACAATTATGATTCTTACGGCGTTTCGTTGCCGTACAAATCTTTGCCTTCATCTTGGCGATCTCGCATCTGGACGAGTTTGTCAAATGGATTGTATAACTTGTTGATTAACAGCACTACTCATAATGCGCTAATTGATTTCCCCGACCTTCAAGCGTTACATACGAATCAATTGGCAACAAAGATTGCTGGATACTCTTCGTATATTACACACGCATTGGATCGACTGGAAGTTACGATATTCACAAATCGATACAGGGATTTTGTCGCATTTACTATAAATATTGATGCTAATATATTTAATTCATCTAGTGGAGCATCCCGACCAAGTATTAATGTTGGGTACTCATATCCGATCGGTCCGGGGATGGTGTCATTATGAGTATAAATAAACATTTAAGTAATTGCATTGCGCGTTGTATGCTTATACTAACATGCGTTGCCGTGTTACAGGTCGCCGTTCATCACTTAATGGAATACGACTACGCGATATTTTCGTATATGCGCGATAAGTATACAAGCTATTATCGAACTCATGATTATGGCGACAATCTACGTCGCCCATACCCATCAGCATTCTCAAGCTTAATTGACTTGATCGCACCATCCATAATCGCGCCGGTGGCTTTTGGATTGATTGGTCCTTTTTCTCGCAAATGTATGACACTCTATAGTATATTGCATGGATTACTATTGGGGGTATTAATTTATACCTATCCTTATTGGGTCAATTATCAGATCAAGTGGATAGATGATGATCCTGCTAATCCCTATCGTGGCCCTATCGACACGTTCTTGTTTGGCACAGTCGTATCATGGATGATGCTGTATTTCTTTTATTATGATTACAGGAAGCGTAATGAATCCAATTGCCGGGGTGCCACTGGCAGCTTGTCTGCCAGTGCATCGTCGTCCGTGAGATGGTAGCTCCGACGCATCGCAATCCGGGGCGGGGAAAAAAGGGCAGCCGCAGGAACCGTGGGAGCCGGGGGGAATCGGGGGAATCGGGGAAGCAGAGGTAGCCGGGGAAGAAAAGATGTCAGGTATGCTCCGTCGCAAACCTCCTGATTGACACCGACACCATAATATTTGCACCACCGCCCGGCGGCGGAGTTCGCGGCGGTGGGAGTGTTAGCCTCGGCTGCTCAGGGCGTCGCTCAGGTTGCGTTAGATCATACTGCTGACCGATTCAACCTTTCAGCGTTGCGTGGGGCGCATATGCATTGGCTTGCAGTGGCTGGGCAGGAGATATATCCGAAGATGGTGCCCCCCGCCCCCGGGGTTGCGTGGCGTCGTCAAAGGCCCCATGTCCCCTGACGATCGCCGTGGCACAACGCACGAAGTGTTCTAAATCGCAGAGGTTTGCGATGGAACATACATATTCCCTTTTCTTCTGCAATCGCTGAATTGCACAGGGCAGGTGATGAAGAAAAAGGATTGTGTATTAAAGGAAGGAGAGTAAAAATCGTCTATTGCGATTGTCACTCTCACACAGCGATTTCGTCCTTGGCTTTGAAATGGTGGTATCGCCACTGCCTATATTTAGCAGTGTCAAGGAATTTAGAATCGGCACTTAGTAATTATCTGAGAATCCCCACAGCCAGACCATCGTGGCTTGGAAAGATGGTGGATGAGAAAATATTCTTATCAGAAATTCTTTGTTGAAATTGCCGCAAGATCACTGCTGAATTCTTTCCGTAGCCTGGGTCAGTGGTATCGTAGGTAGCGCCACTTAAAAACATATTATCCGCAATGACAAGCCCGCCTTTTCTTAAATTCTTAATCGCCCATTCGAGATAGTCCAGGTATCCCTGTTTGTCTGCATCAATAAAAACAGCGTCAAAAGGCCCTTGCTTTTGCAGGTCGATCAGGGTCTTTTTGGCATCCCCCAGAATAATCTCAACATTATTCACACCCATATCCGCATGAAACTGTTTTGCGATCTCGTAACTCTTGGGGTCTATTTCCAATGCATAGAGTTTATCACAGGCCTGTGAAAGATAATAGGATGAATAGCCATAAAGCGTACCTATTTCCACTACTTTCCGAGCCTTGTGAATTTCCAGAATGGCCTGCAGCATCCGAGCTTCGCTGGGGGCCAGAAACAGAGAGAAACATTCATTCTTGATCGCCAGCCTTTTTAGCTCGTGAACGCGATCGCTTTCATGGAGATAAGTATTATCGATGAATTGTTCTTTTTATCATACTCGCGCATCTGTGTTATCCTTTTAAAGGCATCAACGAAGAAACCATGTAATATAGATATATCATTCTTATACATCGATTCCTTGTAGCCAGCAAGTCAGAACGCCATTCTACAGCTGTGAGCCTTCAACGCAAATCCAGCAGCATTCAGGAAGAGATGGGTAACAGATGTGGTTACACAAATAGACCCAATGAAACAGATAGATAATATGTTCCTGGTATTGGCTGGCGTTCGATCATGCACAGGCATCAGCGGAATTGCCCATAGAAATGCAGGCTTATGGATATATATCATCGTTGTGCGAACTTTTCCCGAAAAGCCGATGGCGTGATGCCATGGGCATGTTTGAAGTCACGGCAGAACTGGGAGAGGTGTTGATAGCCTGCATCCGCGGCTATCTGGGTAAGCGATCTGTCATCCTGAATCAGAAGTCGTTCGATCCATTGCTGGCGGACCTGATGGATTGCATGTCCGATGGTCTGGTGCCGATGCTCACGAAACCGCCGCTGAAGAGTGCTTGCGGATGCGGGAACCTGGCGCATGACTTGCGTTGGCGTGACGCCCTCGGCGATGTGACTGCGAATGAAATTCATGGCATAGGAAACAAGCGGGTCCTCGTTGTGCTGCACATCGGTGCTGGCACGAGTGATGATCCCCAGAGGTGGAATGCGGATGGGCTGTGCGGGTGGACTTTGGCCTTGGAGCAGTTGATCCAGCAGGCGAGCGGCCTCGTAACCGATGCGTCGCTGGTCCATGGCGATGCTCGAGAGGGGAGGATCACAGAACTCGCAGAGAGGCTGGTCATTATCGTGGCCCAGGACGGCGACATCATCGGGGACGCGTAACCCGGCCAGACGGCAGGCTTCGATCACATAGCGACCGGTGGAGTCATCCATCGCCAAAATACCCATGGGTTTTGGCTGTTGCTTGAGCCATTGGATCATCTGACTGTTGGGGACGGTATCACTGGCTCCGGTGATTCGATCGGTTGTCTCCATTCGGGCAACGGTCAGACCCTGCTGAAGGGCCAACCGCTCGAATTGATCGGCTCGTTCTCGGCGAGAGCCTCGGGCCTGGACGGTGAGTACATTGGCCAGAACGCGAATTTCACACACCTGAAAATGTTGTAATGCCAATTCCGCGCTA
>JAAUTM010000225.1 GCA_012031455.1 Phycisphaerales bacterium | reverse complement strand
GAGTCGCGGTATCGCTCGGACTGTCGAGATTCCTACTGACCATCATTCCTGTTCGCCCAGGACTCCCTCGCCTCGCTCGCCCTCAAGTTCTTCGAGACGACCGAGCACTACACGCTGATGGCGATCCCGTTCTTCGTTCTCGCCGGCCATTTCATGACCACGGGCGGCGTGGCGTTTCCCGGGCTCTTCGACGCGTGGGGAAAGCAGGTCATCGCCGGCATCGGCTGGGAGCTCATGGAAGCTGCCGCCAAAGCGGGCGGCGCTAAACTGCCCACCTTCGACAAGCCCTACCCCAAACAAAACAGCTGTGGCGTACCGGTTAACATTCCCATTTACTGTGCGGTAGCGGATCAATGGTACTCGATTCCGGCTGCGATCTTTTATTTCATACCATGATCGCCGGGGTCACACGCGTTAATGATCATTGGCGGGTTCTGCTTTGTACCAAACTCGGGCTTAAGGAAGTGTTTGCCAAGGTCTTGATCGACTGCACTGGCGATGCCAACCTCGTGCAAATGGCCGGGTACCCCGCCACCCACCACCCCAAGTTGCAACCCGGAACATTGCTATTCCAACTGGCCGGGTACGACCCGAAAAACGTTGACATCCCCTCCGTCCAAAGAGCATTTGATGAAGCTTGCAACGCCGGTACCATGCGCCGGTCCGATGCCGGGTGGAGTGATGGCCAGATCGAACGACTGATAAAATCCCGCGGGTTCAATGCCATCCATGTTTGCGATATTGATGCCAGCGACAGCGAGGGCAAAACCCACGCCGAAGTCAAAGGCCGGCGAATCATGCTGGAGGTTTACCAGTTCCTCAAACAATTCCCCGGCATGGAAGGCTTGACTATCGCCACCATGCAGCCTGAATGTGGCATCCGGGAAACCCGTATCATCGAGGGTGAAACCTGCATCACCCTGGATGATTACTGGAACGGCCGGGTCTGGGAAGATTCGGTTTGCTACAGCTTCTACCCCATTGATCTGCATACCGATGATGGACTGGATTACCGGGAACTGCAGAACGACGTGGTGCCCACGATCCCTCGCGGAGCCATGATCCCCCAACATAGTCTGGGTTTGCTGGCGCCCGGTCGGCATATGTGCGGCGATCGCATGGCTCACTCAGCGTTCCGAGTGCAATCCACCTGCATGGCCACGGGACAGGCGGCAGCCGCAATTGCAGTATTGGCTATAAAGCAAGGCTGTGAACCACGTGATGTTCCCATGATCGATGTGCGCTCACTGCTTGTCCGACACGGGGCCATCGTCCCGCCGAAGGTGGCTGTGGAAACCTTGGCCGCCAAGTAAAGTGACATCCCAAATCAATGCGAACTCCGTCGTCTGACGGTGCTGCACAATATCATGGTGTAGGTCTAAACCAAGATGTTTGCGACGGAGCATACTTATCCCCTCTTCTCCTCTTTCTTTTGCTGAACTTTCACTACCTATTAAAAACCCCGCAGGGGGAATGCGGGGTGGAGTTGATGCGTGAGTGAAATATACGTAATCCTATACGGGGTGTGTTCACCGAGCAGTGGGGTCCCAGGTTTCAAGAAATAGTCTTGATTGCGGGGGACTGGTACGGTGTGCACCAGCACCGCCGGATGCTTGGTACATATCAGGGTCATTTTTGACAAAATCACTACGAATGGCGTGACCGTCGTAGAAACCGATGACTGCGGTCTTCTCATGACGATCAACATCCACCTGGCGACCGGGTCTTGTGGATGCATCCGGGTAGGGATAAGTCTCCCAATCGGAAGCAGAAGAATTGGTACCCGCACTGATACGCAAGGCTGAATTGAGTACCACGGAATCCGCGATGTATAACCACTTGGAAGGAGTCACCAGATTCGCTGATGCTCGCGGCCATGGGTAGTCCGCACCCTGTATTGCGACACCGTTGGCATCCAGTGCCCCGGCTCGTCGAGTCATGCCATAGGATTGGCTGCGTCTCTGTTTGGGACTGTTATCCCAATCCTGATAGGTCGCAGGGCAATGGGTAAAGGCTGCGTTTTCACCGGCTCCCCCCAGAGCAGGTGCACTCCCGGGAATATACGGCATGATGCGGGATGGCCACCAGTGCTGGTTGGTATCAGGAATCGTGGGGAGAACCACGCGAGTGGTCATCACCACGGATTTATAGTCTTCACCGTAGAGTTGTGCGGCCATAACCATCGAGCGGACTTTATTCAAACATTGGGTGGCTGTGGCGGTTCGGCGAGCGGTGGACAGCGCTGGTAAAAGAATCGCAATCAGCAAAGCAATGATGCTGATCACCACCAGCAATTCGATCAAAGTGAATGCCTGGGAATAAGCAGACCTGCGAGAAGGAAGGACATCAGACAGGGGGGAAGGACGGTTCATGAGAGGCTCCTTTGCGTAAACAACTTGACAGTTGCTGGATTGTTGGCTCAACATTGCGGGAGTTGGTTGATCATGCAAACCAGTTCGACCAGTGACGAATTCCTATTCCCGTGGCCTTGGCGAGTGTTTTATACCGGTTAACCCGCACAAGCTAAATCGCTTTTGCATCCATAGTGTACAATCATTCAAAGGGGTGTCAAGTCAATTTGATACCCAAAGTTGAATCTTTTTATGTCGGTTCCACAAATCGCAAAATTTCAGGAAAACAAAGGGCTTACATGACGATCTATATTATGAACGGCTCTGGAGATTCCACGAAGGGAGGGTTTTAGACCTTCATAAAACTGAATCCTGATCGAACAGAATACTGAATCTCGATCAAGACACTTCAAAGTGGGGTGATTGACATTGGGTACCTCATAAGAGACTCACCCAGTGCCGGGGAGTTTTCGAAGCCTCCAAAGCAAAATATTTTGTTAATCTTTCTTGAATAACTTGACATCCTCTCGAACGGAGTTATATTCACACTAGGCAAGCTAAAACGATTTTGCTTGCAAAACCCTTTCATTATGGAGGACGAATCATGTATCGAGTATCAACATTGGTTCTGGCAATTAGTCCTTTGCTGTTTGCGCAGACGGCCTCGTCGGCCACGCTCCTGAACAAAGCCTGGGAATTTGGTGTCGGTGATCGGCCTTACATCACCACCGGCGATTCCAACCGGTCGATTACCTTCAACCCAACCACCAACAATCTCCTGATCGTTGGAGGCAGCGGCGCGGCACCCACGGTGAACATCGTCAACGCGGTCACCGGTGCGGATGTAGGGTCACTGAACATGACCGGAATTACAGGTGGAGCGAGATTGCTCAGCCAAATCAGTGTGGCGGAAGATGGGGCTATCTACGGCACCAATCTGACCACGACAACCAACGCACCATTGACCATTTACAAGTGGGCCGATGAGTCTGCTGCCCCGGTGGTCGTATACAATGACTCATCGTCTCGGCTCTTTGGCACCAATGGCTCGACAGGTGCTCGCGAGGGTGACACTTTGGATGTGCGCGGATCGGGCGCTTCAACCCAACTGACGGTCGGTTCAAGCGGCGGGCTGGGAGCATCGTTTGTCAATAATCGTGTGGCGATTCTAACCCCTACCGATTCCACTGCCACCGCCTTCACGGCTCAGGCGTTTGAGCTCGGCACCGCCTCCTTGAGTGCGGACTACCGCCACAGTATCGCATTTGGCGCGGGTAATACGATCTATTCCAAGGAAGCTGGAGGCGATACAACCGTACGCGTCACCACTTTTGATCTGGGTGTACCCTCTGCGTCCACCAGCAACCTCACCAATGGTACCTATATCACCAGCAGGACGGCTTCTCTGGGGGTGGACCTTGTGAATAACCTGATTGCTTTCGTGCAGATTCCTGCCGCCCCTGGCGTTCACGAATTACGGCTCTTTGAATTCCCTGACAGCGGAACCGAATTGGTCTATCTGGAATCCGCAGTCTTCCCCGAAGATACGGGGATTGCCAACAACGGATATCTGGGTGATGTCCAGTTTGCACAGATCGGTGGGGCTACCTACCTCTATGCTGTCAGCGCCAATAACGGCCTCATAGCCTTTGTGTTACCCGAACCGGCTTCTCTGGCTTTTCTGGGACTGGGTTCCATGATGCTGGTTCTGCGGCGTCGCTGAGATTTGTATGCGGATGGAAATCCAATCCGCAGGTTTCAAGATATACCGGAATCACTTAAATCCATGCCGATCCACCGCCTGTCACAAGGCGGTTTTTTATGGCAATCCACCACGGATTACTATATAGGATGGAATCGGATCTGCCGGAAAGAATATCGATTAATCATCCCTGTCGATGGCGGACTCGGACAAACAAACTGCAGGCCATCGTCAGCAGTGCCAGCGATGCGGGTTCGGGACATGGGCCAGGGCAT
>JAAUTM010000224.1 GCA_012031455.1 Phycisphaerales bacterium | reverse complement strand
GATGAAAAAGATGGCGTGGTTCGTATCGCCTCCAGTCGGCTGTTTGATGTGACGGGGCTGAATGTGCTGCGGCTGCAAAGCGGATGTGATTTCACGGTGGTGCTGGCGACCTCGGCGGAGATTGAGCGGAGCCTCAAGGAAACGCTGGGCGTGGGTGCGGACACGGTGCAATCGCTGGTGTCGGATGCGGAAGCTTCGGGGGATGGCGTGCAGGTCGTCAGCGGGGAGGAAGAAGGCGAGGCGGATCTATCGCATCAGGCACAGGATGCTTCGATTGTGCGCTTTGTGAATCAGGTGCTCACTGAGGCCATTGACTTGCGGGCGACCGATGTGCATTTTGAGCCGTTTGAAAATCGCTTCCGGGTGCGTTACCGGGTGGACGGGGTGCTGGTGGAGGCATCGATCCCTGCGGAAGTCAGACGTTTTCAGGCAGCGATTGTTTCGCGTTTGAAAATCCTCAGTCATCTGGACATCGCTGAAAAGCGTCTGCCTCAGGACGGTCGCATCAAGCTCAAGGTGGCGGGGCGGGAGGTGGATGTACGGGTATCGATCATTCCCATGCTCCATGGCGAAGCAGTGGTGCTGCGCCTGCTGGACCGCAGTGCGCCTTTGCTGGGATTGGAACGGCTGGGCATGTCGGCCCGGGACCGCACGGTGATACAAAAACGCTGGAGCTGCCCCACGGCATCGTGCTGGTGACCGGACCCACCGGCAGCGGGAAAACGACCACACTCTATGCGGGGCTTTCGCGCATCAACCATGTCGATTTGAAGATCATCACGATTGAGGACCCGATCGAATATCACCTGGACGGGATCAATCAGATTCAGGTGGCGACCAAGGCGGGGCTATCGTTTGCATCGGGTTTGCGGGCGATCCTGCGGCATGACCCGGATCGTGGTGCTGATCGGGGAAATCCGTGACCACGAGACTGCGGAAATCGCAGTGCAGGCATCGCTGACCGGGCATCTGGTGTTTTCGACGCTGCATACCAATGATGCCCCGGGCGCAGTGACCCGGCTGGTGGAGATGGGGGTTGAACCTTATCTGGTTTCATCTTCGCTGGAGCTGGTGCTGGCACAACGGCTGGTGCGGCTGATTTGCCCGGAATGTAAAGAGGAACTTGAACCCACTGCGGCGGAAGCTGATGAACTGACACGCGAGTTTGGCACTCAGGCCCCCAAGGTGATCTACCGGGGCAGGGGAACGGGATGCAGGGCGTGCCGAGGAACAGGCTACCGTGGTCGCAGCGGGATCTTTGAAGTGATGCCGATCACCCCGGAAATACGGGCACTGACCCTCGCCCATGCACCGGCTCAGGAAATGCGCAAGGTGGCGATACGACAGGGCATGACCAGCCTGCGCGAAGATGGGCTGCGCTTGGTGCGGGAGGGACGCTCCACCCTCGAGGAAGTGCTGCGCATGACCAAGGAGGAAGCCGTGGGGTGAGAAGAATTTCGGATTTGGGATTTCGAAATTCGGATTTAGAGGCAGAGCTGCTGCTTAAGCCGTCGGATAGGGGATATCGGATTACGGATTTCGGATTTCGGATTTGCGATTTGAAGTCAATACGTTTGAGGACATGATGCCGAGTTTTGCATATCAAGCGGTGGATGGAGCAGGGCGACTGTCGCAAGGCACGCTCGAGGCGGACCATCGCGCAGCGGCATTGGGGCAGGTCAAGGCAAGGGGATTGTTGCCGGTCTCGGTGACCACACTGGAGGGGCCGGGTGCAGGGGCGAATCAAGCGGTCTCCAAAATGGAGGCGATGAGGCCGAGGGCGAACTTCGCTGGCGCATCTGGGAGCGTGGCGGGGTGAGCGGTGCAGCGGTGGAGGCGTTCACGAGGGAGCTGGCGAACCTGCTGGCAGCGGGGGTGCCGTTGGGCAAGGCTCTGCATATTCTGCGCAGGGAAGCGACCCATGCAGGCGCCAAACGGCAGTGGTCGGCGGTGCATGATGATGTGGTGGGAGGCAAGCCGTTGGCGGAGGCTCTGGCACGCTGGCCGGAGTCATTTCCCACCGTGTATGTGGCCATGATCCGAGCAGGCGAGACAGGCGGATTCTGGAACTGGTGCTCAATCAGATTGCGGATTTTCGCGCCCGGGAAAGTGAACTGCTGGGCAAGGTCAAGGCGGCGATGGTGTACCCGGCTGTGCTGGCGTGTCTGGCGGTGATCGTCGTGGTCGGACTGCTGACCTTTTTCATCCCGCGCTTTGCCACGATGTTTGCGGACTTCGGGGCGTCCTTGCCCTGGCTCACGCAGGCGATTCTGGCAGCGAGCACGATGCTGACCAAGTATGGCTGGATGGTGCTGGCGGTGGTGATCGGGGTGGGATGGTGGGCGCGCCGCTGGTTACGCACGGAAAAAGGCAGGCGGGGATTGGAGAAGGTGCTGCTGGCTTTGCCGGGGTTGGGCACGATCGTGGCACGATTCGCCCTGGTACGTTTTGCACGCATGCTGGGGACATTGCTCGCAGCGGGGGTGCCGATGGTGACCGCCTTGCGAGTGGCACAGGAAGCCATAGGTAACCAGACTTTGGCTGATGCAGTGGGACAGGCCAGTGATCAGGTCAAGCAAGGCAGTGCGCTGTCGCGCAGTTTGGGCGCATGTGCCCAGTTGTTTCCGCCTTCGGTGGTGGAAATGGTGGCAGTGGCGGAGGAAACAGGTCGGCTGGACAAGGAATTGCTGCGGCTGGCGCAGACGTATGAAGTGGAACTGGACCGGCGGCTGCGGATGCTGGTGTCACTGGCTGAACCGGTGCTGCTGTTTTTGATGGCTTCACTGATCGGCACGATTGTGATCGGTATGTTGCTCCCGATTTTCACCCTGCAGGAACTCATCCAATGAAACTCCGATGGACCCTGGATCGCTCCCCCGTCGCACCAAGGCCGGTTGCCAGGAAAATCCTGGCCACAGGTTTCACCCTGATCGAACTGCTGCTGGTGCTGGTCATCTTGGCGACGCTGGCAGCGCTGGTGGTACCCAAATTTGCAGGTCGTGGTGAGCAGGCACGGGTGACGGCTGCCAAGGCGGACATCAGCGCGATGGAGACGGCCTTGGACACCTTCGAAGTGGACACCGGGCGATACCCCTCCACCCAGGAAGGTCTGGCAGCGCTGAGCAGCGCCCCGGCAGGGCTGAGCAACTGGCGCGGGCCTTACCTCAAACGCAGCGTCGCCAGCGACCCTGGGTAACGTACGTACACGTACCGTTACCCCGGCCGGCGCAACACCGAAGGGTATGACCTTTACTCCTTCGGCCCCAACGGGCAAGAAGGGGATGCCGATGATCTGACCAACTGGACCACGCCCTGAGATGGATCACGATGAAGGCACCTGAAAGACATCACGGATTCACGCTGCTGGAGCTGATTCTGGTGATGGGGATTGTGGCTCTGGCAGCGGCGCTGGCGGCTCCGACGTTGGGCAACTTCGCCCGAGGTCGGGGGCTGACGGATCAAGCCCGGCAACTGCTGGCGGTGGTGCAGTACTGTCAGGATCAGGCGGTCAGTCAGGGCAAACGCATCGGCTGAATGTGGATGCCAGCAAGGGAACCTACTGGATCACGCAGCAGCGACTGGGGGCCTTTGTGAGTCCGGGAAATTCCATGGGGCGGGTGTTTGAGCTTGGGCGGGGATGACGATGGGCTGGCTGGAGGATGATGAGGTTGCCCAGCGCGGGTATGCGATGTTTGCAACCGATGGCGGCCACGATGCGGCAGGTTGGTGGATAGCGGACAACAAGGGTCGGCGGATGGTGGTGGGAAGTGAATCGCTGGGCGAGCCTTATCGGGTGATGATTGTGAATTGAACATGGGAAGGACTGATCTTGCGTGTGACACGGGTACAACTTGGGCAGGCGGCGCGAAGCCGGGCAGGTGGTTACAGCCTGGTGGAAGTGCTGGCAGCTTTGCTGGTGGTGGGCATCGTGTTGCCGGTGGCGATGCAGGGGATTTCACTGGCGGCATCGTTGGGGAGTCAGGCCCAGCGAAGGCGGGAGGCGACCGGGCTGGCACAGATGAAATTGCAGGAACTGGTGGTCACCGGGGCCTGGCAACAAGGATCGCTGGCGGGGGATTTTGCGGAACTTGGGCCGGGCTATCAGTGGCAGGCGGTGGTGGAGGATTGGCAGGAAGAATCCATCAGGCAACTTTCGGTGCAGGTCCAATGGAGCCAGCGGGGCAAGGAACAAATGGTGATGCTGACGACACTGGTCGATGCGGGGACTTACTAGCTTGGTATGAAACGAGCCGCGACCGTGAGGGAGCAGAGTTCAAAGCCGTATGCCCGGATGAGCGTTATGAAAATAACTTCAATCACAATTGGCCAG
>JAAUTM010000223.1 GCA_012031455.1 Phycisphaerales bacterium | reverse complement strand
ACGCTTCGGGGCTTTGATAGCCTAACGTACTGTGTAGTCGGACACGATTGTAGAACACCTCGATGTACTCGAAGATCGAACCCTTGGCCTGCTCATGCGTGGCGTACTGTTCCTGATGCACCAGCTCGCCCTTGAGCGTGGCCCAAAAACTTTCCATCGCGGCGTTGTCATAACAGTCGCCCCTGCCGCTCATGCTCGGTTGGATGCCGTGCTGCTGCAGCAGGTGTTGATAGTCAGCGCTGGCGTACTGCACGCCACGGTCGGAGTGGTGGATCAACGGCTGCTCCTGTGCTCCACGACGACGCTCCATGCTTCGCCGACGCAGGGCCATCCGCAGCGCCTCGAGCGTCAGCGTGGTCTGCATCGTCGCGTCCATCGCCCAGCCCACGATCTTGCGACAGCCCAGATCGAGCACCGCTGCCAGATATAACCAGCCCTGCGCGGTGGGCACATAGGTGATATCACTGACCCAACGTTGATTGGGTTTGCCCGGTGCGAACTGACGCTCCAGGCGATTGGGAGCTGGACTTTGCGTGCCCGAACTGTCCGTGGTGCGAGGCACGAATTTACGCTTGATTTTCGCAGCAATTCCCGCCTGACGCATCAGCTTGGCCACGCTGTTGACGCAGATGTTGATGCCTTGAGTTAGCAGCACGCGATGCACCCGGGGGCTGCCGTAGACCTTGCGATGCGACTCGTGCACGCTGCGGATTTGCGTGGTCAGTTCGGTGCGTCGCCGCGTGGTGGCACTGAGCGGACGCTTGACCCAGGCGAAGAATCCGCTGCGACTGACCGCCAGCACCAGGCACATCACCACGATCGGCCAATGCACACGATGCTCCTTGATGAAAGCGAACTTTAAGGGGGTCATGGCTGCTCCCTAGCGAAGAAGCTGGCCGCTTTTTTAAAATCTCACGCTCCATCAGCAGCCGGGCATTCTCCTTGCGCAGACGCTGATTCTCGCTGCGCAACGCCCCGTCACTGCCGGGGGAAGGAGCATCGATGCCGTCACCAAACTTAGCCAGCCAGCCGCGGATCGATGCCGGGTCAACGCCCAGACTCTTGGCAGCCGCAGGCACGCTGTAGCCTTGCTGTCGCACCAGTCGAACCGCTGATTCCTTGAACTCACGCGTGAACTTTCGTCTTGCCATGGGGGGCTCCTTGGATAGCCATCATGCTATCCTGTCGCCCGCCCACTATTCATGGGGAGGTCCAATACACAGCGTCGTAGACGCCTTGGTTTGTACATTATCCATCACCCTTGATCCACTATCCATTTAAGACCATCACACCGGGACGACACCTTTTTTGAGAAGGATGTTGCCATACTTGCGGGTTTCGCCGGTCATCACTACGGCAAAGGCTTTTTGGGCGCGATCGTAAAACGCAAAACGATCAATGCGAGTGATGACGGGCGAACCGGGGGCATGATGATCGATGGGCACTCGATACGATTTTTCAACGGCTGGGTCGAGGCTGTCACCGGGGACCACGGCCATCATCACCAGTGGGTGATCGACATAACTGTCCAACGGGAACAAGGGTAAAATTGCATCAAGCAGCGCATCAATTTTCAAACCATCACAGCGCAACACCGGCACACCCAGACTGTGGCCGGGAAAGTGTGCGTCGGCCAGAATGATTTCATCGCCATGCCCCATTCTCGCCAGGGTGCTAAGCAGTTCGGGCGAAATTAGTGGTGAAATGCCTTTGAGCATGGTGAGCCTTTCATCAAAAGCGCGAATCGCATATTACTATCAAGCCGAGCCCACGACAACACTTGAATGGTTGACGAATGGAGTGAAACCTCATCAATGATCGATTATGGTTTGACATAGACCAGACGCAAGCCATAAGTGTTGACCATGCGTTCATCGTAAATATGGCCATCACTAAAACCGAAGCGAACATCATCCTGCAATTGTTCAGTCACCTGCACGCCATTAACCGTTTGGGCGCGCAAAATTAAAGCATCGGGTTCACGGTGCCAAACGCCTTGCCAGACGACCCGTTCACCTTCGCGGGTGACAAACCGGCCCTGTCCCTGTAATTCAATGACACGAGGTTGATCGATGAGCTTTTGCTGATAATCCGCCAGCGAGTAACCCTTGTCGTCACGGGTGGTCGAACCGACTTGTTCCACCTCCGCGCGATAGGTTCCCGTGGCCGCATCACCACAACCAATCAGCAACAAACATATCAAGCCGAAGGCGATATTCAAAGCTTTCATGAGTTAACTCTGCTCCGTCGCAAACCTCTGTATTGACTCCTAAACCATGATATTGTGTACCACCGCCAGGCGGCGGAGTTCACGGCTCTGCGATTGATAGCGTTTGCTGCTCAGTGCATCGGTCAGGTTGCGTTTGATCATACTGTTAACGGTTTCGGCCTGCCAGCGTTGGCTGTAGCCACTGAGTTTTCGTCCGGCTGGGGTCTTGAGCAGGCGATGCATGGTGCGTCGATGCACATCACGCGGCGGGCCTCCATCCTTCCGCGGTCGCCCATGCGTCGGCGGAGCGATCAGCGTCAAGCCATGTTCCTCACGCACAAAGCGATGATTGCTCGCCGAGTCGAACCCGGCATCCGCGACGATCGTGCCGATGCGAAATCCCTCAGGCAACTGACCCAACAACGGAACCAGTTCATCAATATCAGGCCCCCCCGGAAGCGGCCCACGACCAGTGATGATCGCATGCATCAGATGCGTTTGACAATCCACCAGCAGCGTCATCTTGGGAAACCCGGGGGCGTGTATAGGAAGTGGTCTGATACAAGGGGTTTTTGCAGGGCTTGACCGATGGGCCGCGCTGTTGACGACGCACAAAGTAAGGGCTGACGTGTCGGCTCTCCAGTCCCGTGCCATCGACTGCAGCACGACGGATGAACCGACGCCGACGCATGACCCAACGGAGGCAGGTGGTCAGCAGTTGACGCGTAAGATTCTGGCCGAAGATGCGGACCGAGGCGCGGTGTAACGTGGCGTGGTCCGGGACGCTCTTCAAGCCGATCCATGCCCGCAACTCCGGCAGATCGCGCCAATGAGCTTCCATGCAACGATAGTCCCAGCCTCGAAGACCATGAGCACCAGACAGGCAAACAATTGTGGCTGGGTGTACTTGTGGGGTGCGTAGCGGTGTTGATACATCGGCAGCGTATCCATGCCGACATGCAAAGCCACCGCAATCACCTTCCGTGGCGCCCCCGGGGTTGCTGGTCGTAGCCATGAACCCTATGTACACTGACGATCACCGGAGCGCAAAGCGCGAATCATTCTAAATTACTGAGGTTTGCGACGGAGCAAGTTAACTCCGTTATAAAATGTATTCTATTCAACATACCAGGCAAGAATGTAGGTGTCACAGATGACGTCGTCAGATGATCCCCGATCATTTGCCAAGTTTCGCGGTGCGATACCACTGAACGCCTGTCAGGCTCAGGGCAAGCGCAGGAGTTCCCCTAACTGCTCTGAAAAAATCAGTGCCTGCTCTGAAAACAGGTCGGTTCAACGGATCCCGACGGTGCGGTAACTTGTTGCTTTTAAAACATATCCATTTTCATGCTTCACAGTGCCTGCAGGACCGTGATTGACTGATAGGAAACTTGATTCCGCCGGGCCGCGCGAGACGTGGTGGGGGGGGTAAACGGTTTGTCGGCCCGGACCATAAGTCCGTAATCCGTTGCGGCGAGGGCGGGGCCTGTCATCGTGACGTGGGGGTCAGCCCATTGAACTGCGCCAGGGCGTCGAGCATGGCGGCGATGTTGGCCGTGGGCGTGCGCGCCTGAACATTATGAATGGCGTTGAAAACAAAGCCGCCTTGTTTGCCGAACACCTCACACCGTTGCAGCACTTGTTCACGCACCTCTTGCGGGGTGCCAAAGGGCAGGGTTTTCTGGGTATCGACCCCGCCGCCCCAAAAGACGAGGCGCTGACCATATTTTTCCTTGAGCAGTTGCGGGTCCATGCCGGTGGCACTGCACTGCACCGGGTTGAGCACATCAAAACCCGCATCCAAAAAGTCTTCGATCAAAGGCTCGACCGCGCCGCATGAGTGTTTGAAGGTTTTCCATTGCGTGTGCGTGTGAATCCAATCGTTCATCTTGCGGTAGTAAGGCAACCACAGGTCACGGAACGTGCCGGTGGAACAAAATTGTGAAGCCTGCGTGCCAAAGTCCGTGCCACAGACCACCACCACATCAATCGCATCGCCCACGGCATCGGCGATGCGCTGCATGTTGCCCAGCGCGATGTCCACCTGTTTATCAAAAATGGCCTTGACGTAATCCGGTCGCATGGCGGTGGACATGTACCACTCAGCGATGTCACGAATGCCACAGCGGC
>JAAUTM010000222.1 GCA_012031455.1 Phycisphaerales bacterium | reverse complement strand
GCGGTTGACAAAGGGGAACCCCGCCATGTTGCGGGCCAGACGCACCCTGCTGGAAATGACAATCTCACTGTGCGGCCCAAGTCCGCGCAGCCATTCCCCCGCCCTCTGAGTCATTTCAGTCAGTTTCATCCACGTGTTTCCTCATACTGACGGATTTCGTCCCGCAGCCGGGCTGCCAGTTCGTAATCCTCCGCCGCCACCGCCTCAGCCAGTCGTTTACGCATTGCCAGCAGTCGTTGTTGCCGATGTTCATCCGCCCCAGCCCGACGCGGAACCTTGCCAATGTGGTGGGTTGCCCCTTCGTGTGCTCGTTCCAGAAGTGGGCCAAGCTGTTCTTCAAAATTTGTGTAGCAGAGCGGACACCCCAGCAGGCTATGTTCCCGAAACTCCGCCCAAGTCATGCCACAACTTCCACATGGGGTTTCCCCGCCCGTGGCTGCCTGAAGCTGCCCACTGTGAACCTTCACGAAATTGGACAGCAGTTCATTGATCGGTTTGGGCAAAGCCTGCTTGACCAGTCCCGCCTGAGCTGCGTGAAAATCGCAAAGATGTTCCTGAATCTTCTTCCCCTTCTCGATCCGCACCGAGTGGAACGTCGCTGGCTTGTCACATAAATCACATTTTTCAAGGTCGTATCCTTAGCGTTACCGTAATTCTAGATGATTCGGGCCGATCATCCAAGCCCTTCTATTCGCCCCTTTGGGTTACTGTGTTTATACTCATGCACTTTCCTCCGTCTGATCCAATTGCACGCTCCCAAGAGACACGCTGCTTATGAAACGGATTCACGCTTATCTGTTGGTGATTTTAGGGTTGTCTTTCTTTGGCATGTCGGCAGCCTACGGCCAGGAAATTGCCCCGGTGCAGGAACCTGCGACCCCCTCTGCAGCCCCCATTGTCGCCAATGCCGTCCTCACAGCCGCACCACTCTCGGTGCAGCCGGCTGACAATCCCACCAAGGCGGTGATCGGGTCCAACGACCCGGCCCTTGGCTACAAAGCCCAGTATCACTTGTCGCCTTATGGCGCTGGCATCTGGTGGACGACACTCACCGATTACCAGTATCGGCCATTGGCACAGGAACCCTACGCCATCCTCAAGGATCAACTGCCCAACGGGGACAAGACCCATATCTATCATCTGGCAGCCCGATCCATCACGGTCAATGGTTATCGCTATGAGCTTGCGACGGTGGCTTGGGAACTGGTGCAAGGTGATACCAAGTCTATGAATCAGGCGGTGTACCGGGTCACGCTGGTGGATGCGGAAAATCAGCCGGTGCTGGAAATCACCCGCACCTTCACCCTCGATCAGAACAGCTACGACCTGCGCTGTGTACACACCCTTGCCAACCGCAGCGGACAACCTCTGGTGGTGCGGTTTGAGCAGAACGGCCCATCGGACATCGCTGCCGACGAATCCGGCTACATGGGTGATCGCCGTGAGTTTATCGCTGGCTATTTCAACCTCACCTATGACCCGGGTCGCACACGCATCTACACCGACAACACACTTGCCATGCGCAGCAAGGTGCTCGAGCAGGGCCGGTACTGGCCGACGAAAAACCTACCGGCTCAATATGAACTGGTCTGGTTGGCCAATGTCAACCGTTACTTTGCCGTAGCTGTGCATCCGATTGTGCCTGCTGATCATGCCCAGGCTTCCACGATTCCTCCGCTGCACACGCTCTACCCCCAGGAATCCGTAGGTGCGCAGATCACTGGTTTATGGATCGACAAAACCCATGATCACCGCACGGTGACGCTCACGCTCGCCAGCCGTGACATCGAAATCCCTGCGGGGAACAGTGTGGATTTGGGCATCTCCCTGTTTGCGGGGCCTCGTTCACCGAGCCTGTTGCCAAGCCGCCTTACAAGGCTTTGGGCATGGATGAACTGGTCATTTACAACCTTGGTGGTATGTGCGCCTTCTGCACCTTTCAATGGCTGGCGGACTTTTTATTCGGGTTCCTCAACATCATTCACTATGTGCTGCGTGACTGGTCGCTGGCGATCATCGTACTGGTGATTGTGGTACGTGGACTGCTCCATCCCATCACCCGACGCTCGCAGATCAACATGGCCAAGATGCAGAAGCAGATGGCTTCGCTGGCCCCGGAAATCGAAAAACTGAAAGTTAAATACAAGGGCGACGCTACCAAACTGCAATCCGAGCAGATGCGCCTGTACCGTGAAAAAGGCGTGAATCCGCTGGGCATGCTTGGCTGCCTGCCGATGTTTTTACAGATGCCCATCTGGATCGCCCTCTACGCCATGTTGTATTACGCCATCGAACTTCGCCATGAACAGGCGTTTTACGGGATTTTTCAGGGCATCAGCGGCGGGAAATGGGGCTTTTTAGCTGATCTGTCCCGAGCTGACCATTTCATCAGTTTCCCTGCAAGCTGGCACTTCACCGTGCCGTTGCTGGGCATTCCGATGGACGGGCTCCACATTCTCCCCCTGCTCATGGCTGTGGTGTTCTTCCTGCAATTTAAATTCACCACACCCCCGGCCGCCAACGAACAGGCCGCCCAGCAGCAGAAGATCATGAAGTGGATGACGCTGCTTTTCCCGGTGTTCCTCTATGCAGCGCCCAGCGGGCTGAATCTCTACATCCTTGCTTCTACCGGTGCGGGTATTCTGGATAGTTACATCGTGAAAAAACACATCAAGAAGGAAGAGGAAGCCGGGACATTGGTGACCTCTGTCCCACCCAAGCCCGGCGGACTCATGGAAAAGCTCCATAAGATGATCGAAGATCGCCAGCGATTAAATGGTGGTAGCGGAGAAGGTTTGCCACCACGAAAGAAATAATCTGGTAGATAAATATCCCCCACGCCGGGTCTGGCCCATTGAGGAAAGACCCGGATACCCCCGGTCATTCGCCGAGTCTTCGTGTCCTGATCTTCGTCAAACCCAAGGTCAGGTTTGGGATCGATTTCAACCAGCATGTTCCGATTGGATGACACCATCATCGCGGTGAGTTCCCCACCCGGGCGCAGCCCTCGCGGGCTGGTGCGCATGTCCGGCCCGGCGTGCCATAGCATCGTGCAGGAACTAACCGGCGAGCCTCTGCCTACGGTCCGTCATGTGGTTTACAGAGTGGTGCAACTCAAAGCGACACACGGCCAACAGCGACTGCCCTTGCCGGTGCTATTGGCTTGTTGGCATGGACCTCATAGTTACACCGGGCAAAATGTCGTTGAGATTCAATGCCCCGGACACCCGGCTTTGCTGGAACGGCTGCTGCATCAGGTGACGGGATTGGGAGCAAGGCTGGCCGGTCCGGGGGAATTCACATTTCGTGCTTTCATGCACGGGAAAATGGACCTCACTCAGGCGGAGGGCGTGGCAGCGTTGATCAGTGCGACGGGGCAGGCGGAACTCACAGCAGCAAGGCATCTTTGTGAGGGTGAATTAGGGCATTGGAGCCAGTCTCTGGCCCAAAAACTGGCCGACCTGCTGGCTCTGGTGGAAGCAGGCATCGACTTCACCGATCAGGAGGATGTGGTGCTGATCACCCCCGGGAAGCAGGCACGTGTCACGATTGCGTGAAATCATGCAGTTACTTGAGTCACTGCTGCAAAACAGTCGTAGCTGGCGGCAACTGGATGCTTTGCCAAAGGTGGCATTGGTGGGACCCCCCAGTGTGGGTAAAAGCACACTCTTTAACGCCTTGCTGGGCAGGCAACGGGCGGTGACCCACGAGGCACCGGGGACCACCCGTGATGTGCTGACTGAAACATGGGCTTTGCCAAATCCGCAGGGACGAACCATCGAAGTAACCTTGCTGGATGTAGCGGGCTTGGTAACCGATACGGGCAAACTTCCGCTTCAGATGGGGCAAGAGTATGCAGGCGTAGAGGCACAAGCCCAACTGGCTGCCCGCAACGCATTGGAACAGGCGGACATTTGGATCGTGATGCACACGGGCGGGCAAGCTGGTTCCACAAGGTTGGCAGGTGTCGATGAAACTTTGCGTCCAGCCGGTTCGATCATTCATGTGCTGGCACAGTGTGATCGTTGGACTCAACCACACACACCGACTGGATGCCCATCAGCGCGCTGCGCGGGGATGGATTAGATGAACTGCGACGGCAAGTGGTCGAGGCAGTGGGCTGCTGGGATTGAATCAGGCAGGGGATCAGCTCGCTTTGCAACCACGCCATGAAGCGGCCCTTAAATCTGCAAGCACATCCCTGCAGCACGTACAGATGCAATTAGCAAAGCAGACAAATTCAGCCGTGCTGATGGATTTGGAGCTCATGGCCGGGCATCTGCGTGTGGCGCTGGATGAGCTTGCATGTCTGGCTGGGAGCATGTCGCCCGATGATGTGCTGGGG
>JAAUTM010000221.1 GCA_012031455.1 Phycisphaerales bacterium | reverse complement strand
CACAGGCGTAGGAGAAAGCGTTGGCGACGGCGTGAGGGTCGGGGTCAGAGTGATGGTAGGGGTATGGCTGGGTGTCGGCGGCAGCGGAGTCATGGAAGGGGTAAAAGTCAGCGAAGGCGTATAGGTCGGTGTGATACTGGCAGTCGGTGTAATTGTCGGAAATTCGAGGATAGGCGGCAAGGTGGGCAGCGGAAACGGGTTAAAAGGCACATCAGGGTTAGAAATAATCAAAAATGTACCGATAATCATGCCGATACTCGCCAGCAGCATGATTACCGTGATCAGATCAAATAAAATCCCGCGTTTCACTTAGTAGGGTCGGATTTGGTCAAAACGAATAAGCACGAGATTCTGGTCACAATCGCCCGAGAAAGTGACTTCAATCGGCGCGGACAGCACAGTTCCATCCCCTTTTTGCAATTGAACTGTGTATTTGTTGGTATTCACTGCATCCGCAATTTTGACTTCCCAGCCACCCGGCCCATAAGCCGCGTTGCTTCCGCTGGTCGTCACCGCGCCTGTGGCAGGCAGCCCAACCCCTGTAACCACAATATTGAGACCATTAATCGGTTCGCCAATCAGATCAAAAACGTTGCCGCCAAAACCTTGAAAGGTGCAGGTGCCGTTTAAATCAGGACGCAAGCGCAGCGTTCCGGGAGGGACAACAAAAGGAAATGGTGCAGGGGGTGGAGGTCAACGTCGCCGTTTGGCCCCGGTGGGTGATGGCGTAAAACGATGGTGTAAACGTAAAGGTGGGCGGTGCAGGCGTGAACGTCAGCGTAAAAGTTGCCGATGATGTCGTGGTAGACGAAGGCGTTGACGTTGAGGTAATGGTCGCCGTACTGGTATTGGTCGGGGTTGTCGTATCGGTTGGCGTTTGAGTCGCCGTTGCGGTATTGGTACTGGTCGCTGTAAAAGTGGAGGTGATGGTGGGCGTTAAAGTGAGAGTCGGAGTCATGGAGGGCGTAAAAGTTGCAAACGCCAATTTTGAGGGGTAGCACATCGGTAGAAGGTGCAATAAATTCAGGCACAGCAACCGATTCCGTCATCCAACCCAACGTCACCCCGCAGAGAATGACCGACATCAGCAGGAAAAAAATTGAAATAAGATTATAAATCGCTTTCGATCCCATACCCATTAACCCGGTGTCACTGTTTCAGCAGGAGTCCCAAAGGGTGTCCATGTAGGCTGTGGCATGGGAGATGATGTCGTCGTCGGAGTCAACGAAGCAGGTGTTCCAACGGTTGGCAGCGGGACTTCCGTGGCAGGTTCAAGCGGACCCGGCACGGGCACGGCACCAGATACCATACCCACCGTCGTCAAACAGATACACAAACTGAGTACCAGAAAAACAATGCTGACGATATTGTAAACGTTATTTGACTCTTGCAAAGCGGCTACTCCCCGGCGTTCGGACCAACAAAACGAACGATTTCAGCAGATGCACGGCGTTGGGCAAGCCATTCGTTCCATGCAATTTGACGCTGTTCAGCAAGGCGCGTGGGGTCAAGCGGACGATTCTCTCCCCGCTCAATGGATTCCACAATATGATACCCCAAGACACTTTTCACAGGCTGTGGTGCGCGGGCATTGGCGGGCAGGGCAAAAATAGCGTCTCAACCTCTTTTTGAATGAGATCGCCCAGCGCAACCCAACCTAAATCTCCCCCCGCTTCTCTGGTGGAAGGGTCAAGAGAATATTGCAGCGCAAGTTGAGCAAAATCTGCCCCGGCAGTGAGTTGTTCCAAAATGGCGAGGGCGGTGGGCTTCATCCAGCAAACCACGAATATGCCGGGCCATGAATTTCGGTGGTGGTTGTGGGAACAGAAGCTGTGACTGCATCATTGACCTTCTGCGTCAACAAAATAATCCGCAGGCGTTCCCGATATTCTTCACGGCTAATCCCCTGTGCCGCGAAAAATTCATCCACCGAGTAATTTTGATTGGCAGCTTCTTGCTCCAACAGAGCAATTTGCTCGTCAATTTCGGTTTCGGCGACTGTAATCCCCATCTCAACCGCCGCTTGTTCGACCAGTTTATCCGAGATGAGGCTTTCTAAAACCGTGCCAATGAGGGCTTCACGGTCTGCGGCCTGCTGCACGCTGCCCGCTTCATAAATCGCCACTTCGCGGTTGAGTTTATCTTGGGTGATGGGTTCACCATTTACCGTTGCCGCCTGCGCTTCTTCTACCACAATTTGAGGGGTAGCCGTTGGACTCGGCGTATTTTCTTTGAGATGTGTTGCTCGATGAGTCATCACCGCCACCGCCGCCGCCATCACCAGCCAGTGGAAAGGCAAGCGCATCAACCTCATCGACACCCCCGGGCACGTAGACTTCACCGTAGAAGTTGAGCGCTCCATGCGCGTTCTTGACGGCGTTGTCATCGTTCTTTGTGCCGTCGGCGGCGTACAGCCCCAGACCAATACGGTTTGGAAGCAAGCCAACCGTTACGAAGTGCCCCGCATGATCCTGGTCAACAAAATGGACCGGACCGGTGCCGACTACTTCAAAGTTGTAAACAGATCAAAGAGCAATTGCCCGGTATGACTACCACCTGGGCCAATGCTCATCCCATGCAGATTCCGATTGGCGCTGAAGGCGACTTCAAAGGACTGATCGACCTCGTAGAAATGAAAGCCCATGTCTACGACGAAACCGACCCCATGGGTCAGAAATTCAATATCGTCGACATTCCTGAAAACATGAAGGAAGAAGCCGAGATGTGGCGTCAACAACTGGTTGAAGCCGTTGTTGAAACAGACGACGAACTGATGGGCAAATACCTGGAAGGTGAAGCCATCGAATTGCCGGCTTTGAAAGAAGCTCTGCGCAAAGCCGTTTGCAACAACAAAGTGATCCCGATCCTTTGCGGTTCCGCCTTCAAAAACAAAGGCGTACAGCAGCTTCTCGACGCCGTTGTCGAACTTCTGCCTTCTCCCGATGACGTCGCTTCCATCAAAGGCACCCTGCCGGATGGTTCCGAAACCGAGCGTCATTCCGATGAAAACGAGCCTTTCTCGGCCCTCGCTTTCAAAGTTATGAACGATCCCTTCGTCGGTAAACTGACCTTTATCCGCGTTTATTCCGGTAAGCTCTCCGCCGGTTCTTATGTGCTCAACAGCACCAAGGGCAAGCGTGAGCGCATCAGCCGCCTCGTGCAGCTGCAAGCCGATAACCGTACCGACGTGGAAGAAGCCTTCGCCGGTGACATTGTCGCCGCCGTCGGTCTCAAGGACACCACCACCGGTGACACGCTCTCCGCTGAGAACTCACCAATCATCCTTGAATCCATGAACTTCCCTGATCCGGTTATCTCGGTAGCCATCGAACCCAAAACCAAGGGCGATGCCGACAAACTGGGCGTATCCCTTGGCCGCCTGGCGGAAGAAGACCCCACCTTCAAGGTGCGTGTGGACCACGAAACCGGTCAGACCATCATCGCCGGTATGGGCGAACTGCACCTGGAAATCATCGTTGACCGTCTGCTTCGTGAATTCAAAGTAGAAGCCAACGTCGGTAAACCGCAGGTTGCCTACCGCGAAACCATCAAGAAATCCGTCAAAGCCGAAGGCAAATTCATCCGTCAGTCGGGTGGTCGAGGTCAGTACGGACACTGCGTTCTGGAAATCGAACCCCTGCCTGCCGGCGGTGGTTTCGAATGGGTCAACAAAATCGTCGGCGGCGTGATTCCCACGAACTTCCAGTCGTCGGTGCACAAGGGGATCGAACAGGCTCTCTCGCGCGGCATCCTCGCCGGCTATCCTGCCGTCGATATCGCCGCCGAATGCTTCGATGGCTCGTACCACTCGGTCGACTCGTCGGACATGGCGTTCCAGGTCGCCGCATCCATGGCGTTCAAGAGCGTTTCGGTGAAGTGCAATCCCGTGATCCTCGAACCCTACAACAAAGTCGTGATCGACGTGCCCGAGTCGTACATGGGCGACGTGATGAGCTACGTTTCCGGCAAGCGCGGCCGCATCCAGGGCAGCGACACCATGGGCCACAAGGTCCGTGTGACCGCCGACGTGCCGGCGTCGGAAATGACGACGTTCAGCCGCGACCTGCGCTCGATGACACAGGGCCGCAGCATCTTCGAAAGCGAGTTCGACCACTACGAACCCGTCCCGCCACAGCAGGCCGAGAAGATCATCGCCGAGGCGAAGCTCGAAACACGACGAGTGAGCCGTTGCGAAGACGCCGAATAACCAAGAGCCGCGCGGGGATCCCCGTGCGCGGCTCTTATTTTTTCAGAAATACCCGAAACTACGTGATCGAGCGTGTCCTCATGCGACTGCGTGATCCAGTCCACCTCTTGCGGCTTCAGATACTCGACGTATCCGCCGGTCTTCCCTT
>JAAUTM010000220.1 GCA_012031455.1 Phycisphaerales bacterium | reverse complement strand
TGGCGGGATCAAAGACTTCACAAACCCATCTTCTTCTTTTCTCTTCCCACTCGGATTTTTCCCGCTGGTTCTCTGTGGCCAAAGTCTGCCCTGAGCGCAGCGATTCGATTTCCAGGCGGGTGAGCCGAACAGCATCAAATTCGTAATCCATGAAAGCCTCAGCTGTGATCGGCACGATGGGTTGAATCAGCTGATACATCGCCCAGGCATAGTCCCTGATTTCCTTTTGGGCGTGGGAATCCATCCGCAGCGATAGAAAATGCAGCGTGTTGTGCAGGTCGCACTTCCAGTACCACTCGGTATAAATATTCACCGGCAGGCCCAGGCGGGCAAGTTCTCTGCTCACCCCTTTTTCCAGCAGTTTTTCATATTCCTGATAGGCCGAGCCGCAGCGATCCAGATACTCAAGAAATGCCTGAGCGGTCATCGGGTCCACCGGCTGTTCGCCGCCTTGCCGGTTGCTCATGGATTGTTGCCGAATGTCCTCGATGCCGGGTGTATAAAAACGATCGGGCACCACCGAGTAGCGAGCGGAGTATTCATTGACGTTGGCGGTGCGGTGACGAATCCATTGCCGGGCCACGAAGATGGGCATGACCACATGGAACTTGAACTCGATCATCTCCAGCGGCGTGGTGTGGCGATGACGCATGAGGTAGCGGATCAGCCCGCGATCCTCACTCACTTTTTTAGTACCCTGCCCGTACGAGACCCGGGCTGCCTGCACGATGGCGCTGTCAGCGGTCTGACCTTCAGGAACCAGCCGGGGCATGACATCGACCAGAGCGATCAGGCCATGGTCATGCACCTTGATTTCCCAGCGGCCAGCCCCGTTCATCACATCCACCAGCGGGGTATCGGCAGGTTTTTGGATCAGCGTATTAACTTGAGGAGCCTGAGGATGATTCATGCGGGCATGATAACGTCTTTAGGCGGCCATCGGCAGGGTCATTTCGGGTGGCAGATCGTTGAAGTGAAAGGCACAGTTTCGTCCGTTCTGCTTGCCATGGTACAGCGCGGCATCGGCCTGCTGGATCAGCCGATCCTTGTTGAGCAGGTGCGGCGTGGAGGTGGCGACCCCGATGCTGATAGTGACTTTGCCGTGATCAAAGGCATGATTCTGAACTGCATGCATCAGGCGACGGGCCAGGGTCATGGAAGATTCGGCGGCACAATCCGGGAGGATCAGAAGAAATTCTTCGCCGCCGTAGCGCACCACCAGATCGCCGTGTCTGGCGCCGGCGCTGAGGATTTCCGCCACCTGCTGAAGGACACGATCGCCCATCGGGTGACCGTATTGATCGTTGACCAATTTGAAATGGTCGATATCCACCATCAGAATGGAAAGGGGGTGAAAGCTGGCGGAAGCCTGACGCAGCAGAGAATCGAGCCGGTGGGTCATGGCCCGGCGGTTGCGCAGGCCGGTGAGCGGATCGCGAGTGGCGGCATCGGAAAGTTTATGGTTGGCTTGCAGCAATGCCCGTCGCTGGCGGTTGATGGTCCGCTGCATCAGACGAAGCTGACGATTACGGACCTGCAATTGCAGATTTTTCTGGGCAAGCTGGCGCTGCACATTCATGAGCTGGCTGTTGAGCGCGGCCATCTGGACGTATCGCTGGTGATCGGTTTTTTGGACAAGGCATTGGTTCCAAGCCTGCTGGGCATGTTCAGGGCTTATAAAGTAATGATAGAGATGTGCCAGTTGCTCGGTGCTGAGCGCGGCAATCAGAATGATATTGCCATCCTGCAGCACACCGCCCATATACAGTAATACCGGTTTACCCTTGACCGGCAGCACCAGTTCCCAGCCAATGGCTGAGCCGTGATTCGCGATGCTTTCAAGGAATCGCTGGGTTTATTTCTGGAACCGGTGTCCACCAGATCCAACAGCGAAGCGGGCAGGGGCATTGCGGTCAATACCCCTAGGTCATCGCGCATCACCTTGACAACAACCCCTTGGCGGTCGCAGAGGATCGCCAGGCCATTTTCCATCAAAGGCGGGTCGGGTTGGTTCAGGCCGCTTTGCATAAGGGCAGGGTCGACACCGCGAGGTCGGCCCGGGGGGCGTGGGCATCGGCCCCCACCTGTTGGATCAGGGATTCCTGGCGATTAAAGGGTTGGCCGCCAACCATGATCCTCAGACCCTGCTTGCCGCAGGCACTGCGGATGGCGCGGATGGTCTGCTCCACTTCATCCACATGATTCATCAGGGTGGCCGAGAGTGCGACGAGTTCCGGCTGACGCTTTTCGATCATGCGCAGCAGGCTGTCCACGGGCATTTGGGCGCCAAGGTAGCAGGTGTCCCAGCCGCGGAGCTGAAAGAGATCGCAGACCATGCGGATGCCGATTTCGTGCTGTTCCCCGCTGATGCAGGCTCCGATCATCCGCCGACCGTTGCGCGGGGTGCGGAAGACCCGGGGATAGAGTTGAGCCATGATGGTCTGGGTGACGGCTGTGCAGAAATGTTCATCCGCCACGGACATTTCATTGTATTCCCACAACCGGCCAACTTCGTACATCACCGGTTGGAACACATCCAGATAAAGTGCATCAATGCCCATGACCCCGGAAGCCTGATGAATCAGTTCTGCGGCGGCATCGGCATTGCCTTGTCGCAAGGCCTTGAGATAAATCTCAGCCAGGGGGGCTAAAGGATGGATCGACTCCATGGCAAGATTCCTTGATTACGATCTCGACTTCCCCCATGCTCAGCACATTCACTTTCCAGGCGCGATGCAATGTAATATTCATCGTGTGGAATATCGGAGGACTTAAAACGCTTTTGATTTATTCGCACACATGAACCAAAATGACCCCACAACCAGAACCTTACTAAAATTGACCCTTTGGGCATGAATCCAGTTACAATCTGACACCCATGCTGCACGATATTACGCAACTTATCTGTCAACTGACCGGACTGGACCCGGTGATGTACGGCTTATGGATCACGCTGCTGCTGCGCATCACTCTGGTGGCGACCTGTTTTCTGGGGGGCATCAGTGTGCTGGCGATGTTCCTGATCTGGCTGGAACGCAAGGTGGCTGGGCACATGCAATCGCGCCTGGGGCCGACGCATGTGGGTGGACGGTTTGGCTGGGCGCAGTCGATCGCTGACGGCATCAAACTGATATTGAAGGAAGACCTGCGTCCCACCGGTGCGGATGTGCTGCTGTTTCGACTGGCACCGTATCTTGCGTTTGCCCCGGTGTTCGCAGCTCTGCTGATCCTGCCCTTTGGCCCTCAATTTGTTTTTGAATCGGGGCTGAACATCGGGGTGTTGTATTTGCTGGCGGTGCTGGGGGTGGAAGTGATGGGCGTGATCCTTGCCGGTTGGGCCAGTGCCAGCAAATGGTCGCTTTACGGGGCGATGCGCGAAGCCTGTCAGATGGTCAGTTATGAAGTACCGCTGGGGCTGGCGATCATCACGGGTGTGCTGACCGCAGGCACGCTGCATTTGTCGGAGCTTTCGTTTTTACAGGGTGGTGGGTTACACGACTGGTTCGTGTTCCACAACCCATTCATGTTCGTCGCATTCATGGTTTATTTTGTGGCGAGCCTGGCCAGCAACAAGCGCGCGCCCTTTGACCTGCCTGAAAGTGAAAGCGAACTGGTGGCCGGGTTCCACACGGAATACTCGGGCATGCGATTTTCGTTTTTCTTTTTCGCCGAGTACGCGGGCATGTTCATCATTGGCGCGATTCAGGCAGCCCTGTTTCTGGGCGGGTGGAACAGTCCGCTGGGCGGGCTGGACCCGGTGTATCAACTGCTGGGCTACGAACCGGTCACAGCCGGGGTTGCTTACATCAGTGGCGTGGTGACGGCTGAATCAAGCTGGAACGGCACTGCAACAGCCATGGGCATGAACGGACTGACACTGTTTCTATTAAACCTATATTGCCTGGTGTGGTTTGTGCTCAAAGCACTGGTCATCGTGTTTGTCCAAATCTGGTTGCGTTGGACGCTTCCGCGCATTCGTATTGATCAGGTGCTGCATGTGTGTGTGAAGGTGCTGTTGCCGATCAGCTTGGTGTGTCTGGTGGGCACGGCTGTTTGGATCTGGCTGGTGCCGCAGGCACTGCCGGTGGAAATCAGCGGACAATCGATTGCACGACTGGGCCACCTTTACAGTCCCACGCCGATGTTTCAATTATTGACACAGATCGTTCTGGCGCTGGTGGGCATGGGTTTGGTCGGGGCGTATCTGGGGGTGGTTGCCTGGGCGCTGCTGAGCTGGCGGGGCAAGGGCCGGCCAAGGCAGACTTTCTTCCCCGATGTCATGCCTGCGGGGAACCAGGTGGCATTCACGAAAAACTCGTGATTGTTTCTGTTGTAATCTTTAATCACATGGAATCC
>JAAUTM010000219.1 GCA_012031455.1 Phycisphaerales bacterium | reverse complement strand
TGTAGCCGATGAGCCCGCCCAGCGCCAGCGAGCGTGTGACGGTGCGGATCTGCTGCTGACCAGCGATGAACTGGATCGAGCGATCACGGAAAAGGCGCCTGAAATCGTCAACCTGCCTTCGGGGGTGACGGTGCGTTCGCAGCTTCGCCCGGTACGCATGCGCATTGCCCGGCGTGACCCGGCTGCGCTCAATATCCCATCGACTTCGCCTGCACCTGCAACCACCGCGCCGGTGGGTAACCTTGTGCCCTGATTCTTGATGTGAACTTCTGAGCATTTTCCCCTTGCCATGTCTCTATGTTGGTTTTATACTAATGATGTCACAAATTGTCACAAAAGGTCATCATGAAGACAGCCACTATCCGAATTCTCGCAAGGGACAAAGCCTATCTGGAGAAGCAGGCTAAATCGTCCAACACCACGCCAGCAAACATAATTAGTCGTCTGGTCACGCGTCAGCGCACCCGTGAAGCTTGGAAGAACATGGGGGAACTGTATCAACTCAAGGATAATTCACCCTTGCGCGATACTGCCCTTTTGGTCAGTGGATCCCTAAACAAACGCTCCCATAAAACCGCATCATGATCCAGCGAGGCGACATCTGGCTGGTGGATTTCAGCGATCTTCACCCCGATCCCAAGGCTGGTCCTGCTGCCTACACCCGGCCTGCCATCGTCGTATCCAACGATGGCATCAACCACAGCAAACTATTAACCGTGATCGTCATTCCCGGAACCACCCACCCCCGTCGCCTCCCGCAACATTTATTGCTGCATCCTCATGAATCCGGCCTCCAACACCGAACCGTTTTTCAACCCGAACTCCTCACCACCGGTCACGAAATCAGCCCTGTTACATAAAGTGGGTGTCTTGCCACCCACCCTGCAGCCTACGCTTGACCAGCTGTTAGCCGGCGTCCTTGATTTGTCAACGCTGTAAGTGTGTGCCAGGTGACAACTACAACGACTTCATGACCAACCTAATCTTGTCGCCGGGTTAGCAATCCATGACATAGATCGATCTTTCATGTTGTCGAACAACTTTGGGCATCTATAATGCCGATGTAACATTTGTTACGGAGACTACCCATGCCTGCCAAATCACCGGTGGTACGACTCAAACCCAGCACTTATCGATACCTTCAACGTCGCGCCAAGGAATCAGGGAAGCCCATCGGCCGACTGATCGACGAGGCTGTGCGGCCCCGTCCCGTCATGCAACCCGATGACCTGTTGGAACGCATACAGGACATGCTCGACGATCATTATGTCACCCATGCGATGCAGACGGAACAGGATCGCCAATGGACCAGTATGGAGGATATTGAAAGGAGTTGAACCCGCCAGGCCAGCCGGGAAGTCACGCCATGGGTAAGTCCTACCGTGTGTTCTTTGATAATCAGCCTCGTACGCAGATGAAACTGCTGACGCCTTCAATCCAGCGTGAATTCATGGATGAACTGCGTACCATGGCACAGAATCCGCTTGGGTATCAGCATCTTCCCCTTCAATATAAACTTTCCGGATCGTGCAAAATTCGAGTGGCTGGCTGGCGATTGATCTATACGGTGCATCATGATCGACAACTCATACGGGTCTGGCGAATTGGTCCCCGAGCAGAGGTGTACAGGGGATTTGAGCCAATTCAGTAATCACCTACGGACTGGCTTGAATCACATACAATACTCCCACCATGAGCACCCTAAGCCCCCCCACCACCGACCTGACCGCTTATGCCAAACAACTGGCCGAAGTGCATTAAACGCCAGCCGATCGCTTGCCCGATCCGGCGGCATGCAACGGCGTGATGCCCTGCTGGCCGTGGCCGAACAATTGCAGTCACGCTGTAGCGACATCATTGCGGAGAACGCCAAGGATCTGGCAGCCGGCAAAACAGCCGGGTTGTCTGCCGCCATGCTCGACCGCCTGATGCTCGATGAAAAAGCAGTCGCAAAGATCGCCGACTCGGTGAGGCAGATCGCTGCTCAGACCGACCCCATCGGGCAGGTCATCGAAGGTTACACCCGTCCCAACGGCCTGGAAATCCGCAAAGTCCGTGTGCCCATCGGCGTGGTGCTGATGATCTATGAAAGCAGGCCCAACGTCACCAGCGATGCGGCAGCGTTGTGTCTTAATCCGGCAATGCCGTGATCCTTCGCGGGGGCAAGGAAGCCGCTTTTTCCAACGCCATCATCACCCAATGTATTCAGGATGGGCTCACCAAAGCTGGCCTGCCTCCGCAAGCTGTGCAACTGGTCAACACTCCTGATCGTGCATTGCTTGGGGAACTTCTTAAACTCGATGGGCTCATCGATCTTTGCATCCCACGTGGCGGTGAATCCCTCATCCGGGCGGTGGTCGAGCAGGCCCGTATCCCGGTCATCAAACATTACACCGGCAATTGTCATGTGTATGTCGATGCCGATGCCGATGCGGACCTGGCAGTGAACATCTGCATCAACGCCAAAACCCAGCGTCCGGGTGTGTGCAATGCAGCGGAAACTTTGCTTTTTCACAATGATGCCGTAAGGCGAGGGCTGCTGCAGAAAGTCTGCCAGGCATTGCTGGAAAAGCAGGTGGAAATCCGTGGCGATGAGCGTGTGCGTCAGGTCGTGCCTCAGGCCAGGCCAGTGACTGTGCAGGACTGGGCCACCGAATACCTGGACCTTATCGTGGCAGTGGGCGTGGTGGACGGTGTGGAAGATGCCATCACCCACATCAACCGTTATGGTTCCCGGCATACCGATGCCATCGTCACCCGCAACGAAGCGACCGCCCGGCGCTTTCTCGCCGAGGTCGACTCGGCCTCGGTGTTCTGGAACGCCAGCACGCGCTTTGCCGACGGTTACCGCTATGGGCTGGGAGCAGAAGTGGGGATTTCGACCGGGCGCATCCATGCCCGCGGACCGGTGGGGGCCGAAGGGTTGCTCACCACCCGTTGGCTGCTCGAGGGACACGGCCAGGTCGCCGGCGATTATGGCGCGGGCGGAAGGGCGTTCACCCACCGGCCGCTGGCCGTAGGGTGACCCGGGCTGTGCTACCATCGGGCCTCGAGCGAGAGGTCGAGCATGCGCCGCACCCGCCTGGTTTTTCTACTTTTCTGCTTGCTGGGAGGCCGCTGGGCGACCGCCGAGCCGCCGGCTCGCGCGGGCTCGGTGGCGGCGCTCGAAACGGTCGAGCAGATCGTGCTTCCCAAGCTCGACCTCGAGGCCATCGAGCAACAAGACGAAACCCTGGTGCGGCTCGGACGGGTGCCGCGTTTCGCTTTCGCCCAGCGCACCCGCATCGACCCCGCGAGCCACGGCCAGTGGGAGCGCCAGAGCGACGGGACGCTACTCTGGCGCGTGCGGTTGACCTCTCCCGGCGCGCTCTCCCTCAGCCTGGGCTTTAGCCGCTACCAGATGCCCGCGGGCGGGCAGCTGCTCGTCACTTCCGTCGATCGCCGTCACCGCGTCGGGCCGTTCACCGAGCGCGACAACAAACCCCATGACCAGCTGTGGACGCCACCGCTTTTTACCGACAGCGTCGTGCTCGAGGTGACCGTCCCCGAAACCCAGGCGCGCCAGCTCGAGCTCGAGCTGACCTCGGTGAACCATGGTTATGCGGGTTTTGGTGAAAAGGGTCAGCGCGCTGGCGGCTGCAACTTCGACGTCGCTTGCGCCACCGGTGCGGGTTGGAGCGACGCCGCGCGCTCCGTGGCGCTTTTGACGATCGGCGGCGTGCGCTTCTGCACGGGCTTCTTGGTCAACGACACCGCCTTCGACGGTCGGCCCTACCTGGTGACCGCCCGGCACTGCGGTTTCTCCGCTGCCGAGGCTGCTTCGGTGGTGGTGATCTGGAACCACCAAAACACCGGCTGCACCGAAACGCCGCCCGCCGAGACCGCCACCCTGCGCCACTTCCAAACCGGTGCCACGCTGCGCGCCACGCACCCCGATTCGGATTTCGCGCTGCTCGAGCTCGACGAGATGCCCCACCCGAGCTTCGGCAGCCACTACGCCGGCTGGGATCGCAGCACGGCCGACCCCGAGCGCGCCGCGGTCATCCACCACCCGAACACCGACATCAAGCGCATAGCCTTCGACTTCGACCCAGCGAAAACGACCTCGCATCTGCACGGCGCCTCGCCCGGTGACGGTAGCCATCTGCGCGTCGGCAGCTGGGAGCTCGGCACCACCGAAGGCGGTTCTTCGGGCGCGCCGCTGTTCAATCAAGATCGCCGCGTGGTGGGCCAGCTGCACGGTGGGTGGGCGGCCTGCGGCAACGGCCAGGCCGATTGGTTCGGCCGTTTCTCCGCCGCCTGGACGGGAGGCGGAACACCCGCGACCCGGCTCTCCGACTGGCTCGATCCGCTGGGCA
>JAAUTM010000218.1 GCA_012031455.1 Phycisphaerales bacterium | reverse complement strand
TCCACTTGTTCTTGGCGTTGCAGGGCCAGGGACTGTCGGCAGCGTTGGTTCGATGGTGCGCCAACGGAGTGAATACCACGGACAAAGGAACCATCGGTCCCCAGCACATCGACCACTTTGGAACCGACGCGGGCCATAATGTGCATGTTGGCCACGACGTAGGGCGAGTCGGTGCATTCCACGCCGATGTTGGAAATCGGGCTGCCGATGGGGCCCATGCTGTAGGGAATCACGTACATGGTCCGGCCCTTCATGCAGCCAGCGTAAAGCTTTTTGAGGTCTTCCTTGGTCTGGGCAGGGTCACGCCAGTTGTTGGTCGGACCAGCGTCTTCCTTTTTGTTGGAGCAGATAAAGGTGAACTCTTCCACGCGTGCCACATCACCCGGGTCGGAGCGAATGAATACGCTGTTGGGGCGTTTTTCGGGGTTGAGCCAGGTGGCGGTGCCGGCGTGAACCATGAGCCGGAGCATTTCCTGGTACTCGGCTTCGGTACCATCGCAGATGGTCACTTTGTCAGGCTGGCACATGGCCTTGACTTCGTTGATGAACGTTTCCAATTTTGCGTTGCGCACTGACATACGAGGCTCCTTAAAAGGGGTCCGTGAGGTTCTATTGACCTGACTGTCTAAACGGGATTGACCCGGCCAGAGGTTGAAGGCGGCTGGGTCCGCAGGTCCGCAACAGGATACAGAAGTCCTGAATCTTTGCAAATGGGATGATTTGTCATTCATCCCGCTGCGAATACAAAGCCCAGCCATTGATAGAGCAAGTTGTGGGAACTACATGTTCTTCACAAAGCCCAGCCATGGCCATGGCTGGGTTCTAAAAATTGCATCGCTTGCAACAACCTTGCCGAATCTGCCAGCAGCAGGCCGGTGATCACAGGCGGTCTGTTGCCGGGCAGTGTGGAGGCATGTGCCATGACATCGTGCAACTGCTGCTCCGCGAGGGTCACCGCCCCGGCTATGACAAATGCAGGCAAAGCCCAAGGCTGGTTGGTGGTGTTGTCCGGTTGGGTGTTATCCATGTGAAAAGCAACGGCTTCACGCAGCCGATCAAGGCGATGCGCTGATGGATGCAGCGTGTACACATGAGCCAGGGCATGAAGCCCCAATAGTTCGCGCCAGGTCCAGCCATCGAGCGACTTATCCGGGTGCATCGGGTGCAGCGAACCATCTTCGCCCGGCTGTGCAAGTACAGCATCTAACTGAGCCAGAATCGAAGCAACGGGCATCAGCGGGTCATGGTTGAGCTTGGCGGATTCGAGTTGCAACAGCCATTGCCACCATTGCAGATGTTCAGGTACGGTGGAAGGAGGGATAGGCGGGTTGTTCATAGATGGACGCAACGGCACTGGGATTTGTTGCATCACCATCAATCCGACATGCAGCAACAGATCACGATACACCGGGCGACTGTGGCCCAGCTCATCGGTCACTTTCATTGCGGGATTTTGCCACAGTTCCAGCCATCGTGCCCAGTCGCAATTCGTGTGAGCGTCCTTACTCAGCAACAGGCGGCCCAATGCTGACTGCCAGAGCTGAAGGGGACGAGGGGACCCGGGGGAACCGGTGGCGGGGGAATCATTTTCGGGAAGCAGACTTTTCAGGGCCAGTTCCGCCGCCAGACCAGCGATACGATTACACTGTTGGGCCGGGTTCATACCAAGCATGGTAAGAAAGGAACACACCATGGCCAAGTGGATCGATATTGGGCCAATCAGCGAATTCCCGTCCGCAAAGAAACAAACCCTGCACCTGGATAATCGAGCGATGGTGGTCTTTGGCCTTGGTGACAAGTGGTATGCGATTGAAAACATTTGCCCTCATGCCGGGTTGCCGTTGGACGAAGGCGAGCTGAATGGTTGCGTGCTGACCTGTCCCTACCATGGTTACACTTTTAATTTACAAACGGGTTGTAATGTCGATGACCCCAACGATGCGGGATTGAAATGTTTTCCGGTTAAAGTCGAGAATGAACGCCTGTGGATTGAAATGTGATTTTGCAATAAACGAAAGGTAGCTCCATGCTGGCCCCAGTTCTTAAACAACTCGATATTGATCACGAACACGCACTCCAAAGATTGAAGGAATATTTATCTATTCCCAGCATCAGCGCTCAGGCGGAGCATGCCGGGCATATACGTCAGGCAGCCGCATGGACTGCTGCGCAACTGGAAGCCGCAGGGCTCAAAGTGCAAATTCTCGAAACCACTGGCGGTGGGAAATCGGGCGCAGAACATGCCGCTGGCCACGGAACGGGACACCCGGTGGTGCTGGCTCACAGTGACCCTGAACAGGTGATGAACCCGCATGGCAAACGGGTATTGTTTTACGGGCATTACGATGTACAGCCCCCTGAACCTTTGCAGGATTGGATCACGCCTCCCTTTGAACCCACTGTGCGGGATGGGGCGATTTATGCGCGTGGCGCCAGTGATGACAAGGGGCAGGTGCACGGGTTTCTAGAAGCCTTGCGTGCCTGGAAGCAGACGACGGGCAAGCTGCCCGGGCCAGTGACGGTGTTGATTGAAGGGGAAGAGGAAATCGGCAGTGTGAATTTGCCGAGTTTATTGGAGCGCCATAAAAACGAACTGAAAGCGGACATCGTGGTGGTCAGTGATACGCACATGTGGGATAAAAACACCCCGGCCATCACCTACGGCTTACGCGGTTTGCTTTATTACGATGTGCAGATTTCCAACGCTTCGCGCGATGTACATTCGGGCATGTATGGCGGGATGTTCGCCAACCCGGCTGTGGTTCTGACCCGCATTTTGAGTCAGTTGTGGGATGAGGATCAGCGCGTGGCCTTGCCGGGGTTTTACGATGATGTGGTGGACCCCACCCAGGAAGAACTGACGATGTGGGCTGAGCTGGGTTTTGATGAGGTGCGCGAACTGGCGGAAGTGGGGGTGCGCGAGCCTTATGGTGAGGCTGGCTTTGAGACCCTGGTGCGCAATTGGGCCAGGCCGAGTTGCGATGTGAATGGGTTATATGGTGGCTACGGTGGGGCTGGTGCGAAAACGATCATACCCAGTTTTGCCGGTGCCAAAGTTAGCTTCCGTCTGGCACCCAAACAAAAGGCTCAGCGCGTAGCCAACAGTTTTGATCGCTGGTGGTCAAGCAGGATTTATCCGGCTGTGCGCTCAAACTCACGCACTTGGGCGGGTGTGATGGTCTGGTATTGCCGACGGATTCGCCATGGATGAATAAGGCTGTTTCAGCATTGGAAAAAAGTGCAGGCAGAAAACCAGTGCTGGTACGTGATGGGGCGACGATCCCGGTGGTGTCGAGTTTCAAATCGATCCTTGGATTGGATACCCTGCTCATCGGCTTTGGTTTGTCGAATGACTGCCTGCATGCCCCCAATGAAAAGTTCGATCTGGCATGTCACCGACTGGCTTGCCGAACCCACGCAACGTTGCTCCATGAATTGGCAGGTTGAGTTACCGGTCAGGGCTCAACTTGCTTTCCTGACGGACTCGGATAACCTTCTCGCCGAATCGGTGGTTTATAAGCACAACTAATATTAAGGGTCCACCATGTTTGCCAACATCACACTGGCTCCACCCGACAGCATCCTTGGCTTGGCGGAGGCTTTCAAAAAAGACCCTCGTCCTCAGAAAATCAACTTGAGTGTGGGGGTGTATTGTGACGAAACGGGCAAGACCCCAGTGCTGCCCTCCGTTAAGGAAGCCGAGCGCCGATTGCTGACTGGCGAAACCAGCAAAAGCTATCTGCCCATCGATGGCTCGCCACAGTTTGGGCAACTGGTCCAGCAAATGATTTTCGGATCTGGTCATGAAGTGATCAGCAGCAAGCGTGTGGCTACCGCTCATACCCCCAGCGGCACGGCTGCGTTGCGCGTGGCAGCCGACTTCATCAAAAAGAATCTGCCCTCTGCCAGCGTGTGGATGAGTGACCCCACCTGGCCCAATCACCCGCAGATTTTTCAGGCTGCAGGTCTGACATGCAAAAACTATCCATATTTTGATTCATCCAGCAACAGTCTGGCGTTTGACAAAATGCTGGCCGGATTGGCGACGATACCGGCCGGTGATGTGGTATTGCTCCATGGTTGCTGCCACAACCCCAGCGGCATTGATCCAACACCGCAGCAATGGCAGGCAGTGGCCAAAGTACTTGGTGAAAGACAGGTTCTGCCTTTGATCGATTTTGCTTATCAGGGTTTTGGACAGGGGATTGATGAGGATGCAGCCGGTGTGCGAGAGCTTGTGAAATCCAACCCGGAGGTGCTCATCGCAAGTTCATATTCCAAAAACTTCGGCCTGTACAACGAACGGGTCGGGGCGCTCACCATGGTCGGGGCCGATGCGGATGCGGCAACACGGGTACTAA
>JAAUTM010000001.1 GCA_012031455.1 Phycisphaerales bacterium | reverse complement strand
ACCGTCAAACCGGCGAACTCCTTTGCCCACCGCTTCTTCACTCATGAGCGCAAACAGACCGATCTGTTTCGTACTGCGCACATGCGTTCCGCCGCAAACTCCACCGAGCTTTCATACCAATCCTTCTTCGCGGGTTCCGCCAGCAGCGACCGTAAATCAGGCCCAATCGACACCACCCGCACCCTCGGCGGATACTTTTCTCCAAACACGGCCCGCAACCCGTGAATCTTCAGCGCCTCTTCCTGTGCTGCCACTTCCGCATTGACCTGCAAATCCGCCAGCACATCCGCATTGACCATCGCCTCCACCTTCGCCAGTTCCTCATCGCTCAGTGCTGCGTTGTGGGCAAAATCAAAACGAGTTTTGCTTTCATCCACCAGCGAACCTTTTTGCATCACGTGATCGCCCAGCACCGCCCGTAATTTGTGATTCAGCACGTGCGTGGCTGTGTGATGAGCCATGATGCGCGATCGGCGGGTCGCATCAACTTTGAAGCTCACCGATTGCGTACCTTCCACGGGCAACTCACCGGTGGCTTTACCCACATGCACATGCGTTTCACCCACGGTGTAGGTATGCAGCACCTGCAAGGCGGCACTGCCGATACTGATGCTGCCGGTGTCGCCCACCTGCCCGCCCTTTTCCGCATAAAACGGGGTGGTACCCGTGATCAGGGCGACATACCCGCCCGGCAATGGGTATTGATTCACCATGGTCGTGAGGGTGCAATTCAATTGGCTGGGGTCGTAACCGATGAACTCAGTTACTGGGAGTTTGTGTTTGCTGGCAAGCTCGACACACGCAGCCGCCAGATCAATGCCATCATCGCCTGCCGCCCCTGCCCGTGATTGCTCACGTTGCTGCTCCATCAATTTTTCAAAGCCAGCGACATCGACCTTCATGCCTCGTTCCTCGGCCATGACCTGCGTCAGATCCAGAGGGAAGCCGAAGGTGTCGTACAGCTTGAAAGCGTCAGCGGCTGCAAGGCATAACGCTCCCTCACGGTCGCGGCTCGTTGCTGCAGGAACCGCTCCCTCACGGTCGCGGCTCGTTTGCGCATCCCTGGCCGCCTGTTCAAAAAGTTCGATGCCCCGGTCCAGCGTGCGTCCGAAGCTGACTTCCTCGTCTTTGATCAGGTCCATCACCTGCTGCGGGTTCTTGCGCAATTCGGGAACGCGATCGCCCATGGCACCGACCACACCTTCGACCAGTTGATAAAAGAATGGCTGGGTCACGCCCAGGGTTTGTCGACCATGTCGCACCGCCCGGCGCAAGATCCGCCGCAGCACATAACCTCGACCTTCATTACTGGGTACCGCGCCATCGGTGAGGGCAAACGTCAGGCAGCGAATGTGATCGGCCAATACGCGGTATGCAATGTCCACCGGGTCTTCCAAACTGCCTGTGTAAGCACGGGCTTTGGTCACCTGCTGAATCGCGGTGAAAATCGGTGTGAACACATCCGTGTCATAGTTGGAACTTTTGCCCTGAATGACGCTGCACACGCGTTCAAAAGCCCATGCCCGTATCCACATGCTTGTCAGGCAGGGGGTGAAAGTTTGCCGTCGCTGCCACGGTTGAACTGAATAAACACCAGGTTCCAGATTTCCATCACCCGCGCATCACCGCATTGACCAGTGAGCCACCGGTCATGTCGGGGGTGCGGTCCACATGGATTTCCGAGCATGGGCCACATGGACCGGTGTCACCCATCTCCCAGAAATTATCTTTCTTGTTGCCCGGATGTACTTGCGCTTGGGGTAAATAGCTCAACCACAAATCGCGGGCTTCGATGTCCGGCTCAAGTCCTTCGCTGGCATCGCCTTGAAAATAAGTAGCGTGCAGTCGGGCAGGTTCAAGCCCCCATTGGTTGACCAGCAGGTCCCACGCCCAGGCGATGGCTTCCTTTTTGAAGTAATCGCCGAAGGACCAGTTGCCCAGCATTTCAAAAAAGGTGTGGTGGTAGGTGTCCTTGCCCACATCTTCGAGGTCGTTGTGCTTGCCGCCGGCACGAATGCATTTTTGGGTGTTGACTGCACGCGGATAGGGTGGCTGCTGGGTGGCCAGAAAATATGGCTTGAACTGATTCATCCCCGCATTGGTAAAAAGCAAAGTCGGATCGTCCACCGGGACCACCGGCGAACTGGGCACAAATGTGTGCCCGCAACGATCCGTAAAGTGAGCGATGAACTGACGACGAATTTCCTGACTGGTGAGCATAAGTTAACCCGTGAGTACCATGACTGATATCTTCATAGCCGCAGATGGCAACCTGCGGTTCGTACACCGGCATTGTTTGCCCGAACACTTTCCTCTACCACGACCGGCAGAGAATCCGCTAGTATATGAATGTTCCCGATGAATTGCCCACCTGCAGTTCATCCAGCTCGATGGTGCCTTCCGCGACGGACGCCATCCCGCCAATGATCCCCCAGCGAGTTCTATGGTTATGGCAGCGGTTTGTTTCTACTTCCAAGTCCACCAACCTTACCGCCTGCGGCGTTACAGTGTCTTTGACACTGATAACCAATACTTCGATGATCCGCGTAATCTCAAAATCCTTGATCGTGTCGTTGAGAAATGTTACCTGCCTGTCACCTCACTTCTTCTCCAGCTTATCCAGCAATATCAAGGTCGCTTTCGCGTGGCGGTCAGCCTGACGGGGGTGATCAGTCGAACAACTGGCCAAACATTGCCCCCAAGGTTATTGAGCAGTTTCAGGCTCTTGCCAAAACGGGGTGTGTGGAATTTCTGGGCGAAACTTATTACCACAGCCTGGCGTTTCTTTACAGCAGGGACGAGTTCAAGGCTCAGGTCGATCTGCATCAGCAGCTCATGGAAAAAACGTTCGACCAGTCCCCCAAGGTCTTTCGCAATACCGAATTGATTTACGCCAATGAACTGGCGGGTTACCTGCATGGCTGGAACCGTTACCAGGCGGTGCTCAGTGAAGGGGCCGACCACATCCTCGGCTCACGTTCGCCCAATGTGTTGTATCACCCGCCCGGCCACAACGGTTTGAAACTGCTGCTCAAAAACTACCGGCTGTCGGATGACATTGCTTTCCGCTTTTCCAATCACGCCTGGGCACACTGGCCGCTCACCGTGGAAAAATACGCCCAGTGGATCAGCGAAGCCGGGAAACAAGGGCCGGTCTGCAACCTGTTCATGGATATGGAAACCTTCGGCGAGCATCAGTGGTCAGAGACCGGCATCTTCGAATTTTTGGGCAGACTCCCGCAGGCAATTTTGTCCGCTGGTCACAGCTTTGCCACCCCCAGTGAGGTCGCCCAGACGAATGAAGCCAAACAGGTGTACGACGTGCCGCACATGATTCATGGGCGGATACCGAGCGAGATGTATCAGCCTGGCTGGGCAATGCGATGCAGTCCAATGCCTTGCATGAACTCTACCGCATGGAGGCTCCGGCCAAAGCGACCAAAGACCCGGCCATCCTCCGCGATTGGCGCATCCTCACCAGCAGCGACCACTTCTACTACATGTGTACCAAATACTTTGCCGATGGCGATTTGCACAAGTATTTCAATCCCTACGAATCCCCCTACGACAGCTACATCAATTTCATGAATGTGCTGGATAATCTGCGTACCCGTATCGAAGCTGCCACCGATCCCAATCGGCGGTGATACATTTTTGTAAAAGCACTCACACGACCCAGGCATGGCCATGCCTGAGCTTTGCATCAAAAAAACTGCGGACATTTCACAACACTTCCCGGGCGCGCGGAAATGAACCGAGCACCGTCAGTTGCAGGCAATGCTGTCGTGATTCTTCCAGGGCCTTGATCACAGCGGGTTCATCCCGGTGCCCCAGAAAATCCACGAAAAAGTAATATTCCCAGTTCACCCGCTGGCTGGGCCGTTTGTCGATGTGTGTGAGGTTGAGGCCGTTGTCACGGAACACATCCAGCACTTCCGCCAGGGCACCGGCCTTGTGAGCGGTGGTGAACATGATGGCCGTCTTGTCATCGCCTGTGGGTTTGGCACCTTGTTTACCCAGCACAAAAAAGCGTGTGGTGTTGGAAGGGTTGTCTTCGACATTGGCAAACAACGTGTTCAGCCCGTAAATCGCACCGGCCAGGTCCGAGCCGATGGCTGCCGCCCCATTTTCCTTGGATGCCTGTTCCGCTGCCTTGGAACTTGAAGCACTGGGCACCCGCTGGGCATGAGGTAACTGCACTGACAACCACCGCCGACATTGGCTGAAAACCTCCGGCTTGGAGTAAATCACCTTGATCTGTTCAGGTGGACAGTTGGCCAGCAAGTTGTGATGGATGTTGATCTGCACCTCGGCACAAATCTGCACCGCACTGCTTAAAAATGCATCCAGCGTTTCGCCGATCCCGCCGATGGCTGAGTTTTCGATTGGTGCCAACCCATAGTCAATATGCCCCCGGGCGATTTCCTCAAACACCGCAGCGATGTCCTCGATGTTGTCATATTCCACGCTGGCGCCGAACTTTTGCGGGCAGCCAGGTGACTGAAACTTCCCGCAGGCCCCAGGTATCCGATGCGCAATGGCCGTTCCAGAAAAAACGACCCCGACATCAGCTCCCGCCAGATCGCCACCAGGCACGTATCCGGCAACGGGCCTTGATTGGCTTTGCGGATTCGCTCCAGCACCTCCTGCTCACGGTCCGGGGCGTAAATCGGCGAGTTGCTCCCTCGTTTCCAATGCCCAATGTCCGTCACCACTTTGGCACGACGGTTGAGCAACTCCACAAGCTGCTGATCCAGCGTGTCGATCTGCTTACGCAATTCCGTGAGTTGCTGACCCGGCTGATCCGTGCTTTGGTTTTCGCTTGCCATGTCGGGCATTGTAACCGCGAAACCGCAGCGTTCCTCGGAGCCACCCCACTAAACACCCGCACCTGATAATGTCCCGTTTCGTGATGGAATAAGTTTGGCTTGAAATGATTATGATGCAACACTCTCCATGAGCCTTGAGGATCCTTCCCAACCTGATGACTCACAAATGAAACTGGCGCAGCACAGCGGGTTGCTGGATCGCTGGGCTTCACCGTTCATCAGCATGGGCCGTTCCATTGGTGAGCTTGCGCCCGTGTCCATGCCGCTGGGTTTGCTGCGCCGATCATTTCCAGCCTTTAAAATCCGTGACTTTCGACTCATCTGGTCCGGTGCTCTGGTCAGCAACATCGGCTTATGGATGCAGAATGTTGCCCGTGACTGGCTGGTCTATCAACTCTCGGGCGAAACCGGCAAGTTCTGGCTGGGGCTCAATGGTTTTGTCGAAGGTCTGGCAGTGGTGGCCATGCTGCCATTGGGTGGTGCTCTGGCAGACCGCATCGATCGCCGTAAGCTGCTGATCATTTCCAATTCGTATCAGGCGGTGCTGGCTGTCATTCTCGCGATTCTGGCCGCCACTGGCCGATTGCAGGCATGGCATGTGGTGCTGATGACCGGACTCAACGGTCTGGGCGAATCACTACGCATTCCCGCCCAGCAATCAATGTTTTCCACGCTGGTGCCTCGCGAGCACATGGTTAACGCCTTGGCTCTGGGTGCCATGCAATTCAATCTCTCCCGCGCCTTGGGGCCTGCACTGGCAGGGGTCGTGCTTTATAAACTGGGGGCTGCCTGGGGTTTTGGCATCAACGCCTTGAGTTATCTGGCAGTAATATGGGCCACCTGTCTGCTACAATCTTTGCCTGCCCGCAAGGCAACCATTGAACCCATCATCACCAGTCTGAAGCTGGGGTTTGATTATGTGCGTCGACGCAAAGACATCGTGCTTATGCTGATCACCGTCTTTGCCACAGGCTTTCTGATCTCCCCCACCTTGAAATTGCTGCCCGCCATCGCCGGGGAAATGCTCGATGGTGATGCCAGTACCTTCGCCCACCTGCTGACATGGTTCGGCCTGGGTGCCATGGGCGGAGCAATCGTGCTGGCTTCGCAATCCAAAAAAGGCCCCAAACCCAATCGTGCCTGGCCGCTGATAATTCTCATGGGCGTGGGTGAATGTTTGATGCCAATGCTGGGCCAATGGCCTGGAACCAAGGCTCAGCCATCCTCGCCATGAAAATCATCTGTGCCCTGATGGGATTGGGTTTTATCGGGGTGGTGGTACGGCTCAATACCACGATCCTTTTCACTTCGCCTGAGTCGATGCGTGGCAGGGTGTCAAGCTTTCATGTGGTGGCTTTTCGGCTGGGCATCCCATTGGGCGCACTTTTGGCCGGTAGCTTGGCGCAGGGTTCAATCTGCCGATGGTATTCTTGGGCTATGGCATCGTGTTGATGCTGGCCGGGGGATGTGTCATGATCCTTGCGCGCCGAATCACCTGGGGCAGGCCCGCCGAAGATGCCCCCGATGATCCCGCCTAGAATGTCCCGAACATTAAGTCCTGTGACGGGGGAGGAACCCAGGGCTATGTCTTTATCCGTTCACGTGGAGTGTGATTGTGAGTCATCAAGCTTATTGGAATGAAATCTGTCGATTTTTGGGAACCTGTGCCACTGCCAGCATGGCCACGGTGGATGAACATGGCCTGCCGCATAACGTCAACGTCTGGTACGCCATCGACGACGATGGCAAACTCTATTTTGTCTCCAGCCTTGACTCAGCCCACAGCCGGCACATGCTGCGCGATCCGCATGTGGCGGTGACTGTGTATGGCCAGACCGATGATCCGATGCACATTCATGGCGTGCAGATCAAGGGTGCATGCACCATCATCCCCCCCACCCCATGGCGGCAGTCGCAAAGTCTGGAACCACGCCTGGAAAACCTTCACCACCCGGTATCCCTTTGTGCAACAGGTTGACATGTGGTGCAAGGCTGTCGAAAGTCAGAGCTTCTTCTGCATCACCCCCATGTGGGTCCGCTGGCTGGATAATCGCAAAGGCTTTGGCTTCAAGGTGGAAATCGACCTCGCCAGCCCCGCTAAAAACGGTCAAAGCAAGGCCGTGGCCAAAAACCGCAAACCCGCCAGCCCCCTTAAACCCCGCCGGGAGTTGGCCAAGTCCGCCAAGTAATGGATGTAATTCTTCAGGACTTGTAAGACAGCGTAGGACATCAATCATGCTTAAGGGTATTTCACCACTGCTGTCACCTGAGTTGCTCAGTACCCTTCATCGCATGGGGCATGGAGATGAGATCATTCTCGCTGATGCTCATTTTCCAGCACATTCAACGGGTGTGCCGGTATTGCGCTGTGATGGAATACCCATTGAATTATTACTTGATGCCATCTTGCCTTTATATGAATTGGACAGTTATGTTGATGCACCTCTGGTCATGATGTCAGCGGTAGCCGGGGATATATTGGATCCGGCTGTCGAAGCAGCGTATCTCATACCCATTCGACGTCATGCCCCTGAAGTACCTGCGATTAGCAGAATCGACCGATTTGAATTTTACACTCGTGCCAACAAGGCGTTCGCCATCGTGATGACCGGCGAAACACGAAAGTACGGCAATATATTATTAAAAAAGGGCGTAACACCACTGAACTGATATAGAGATTATCCAATGAGGATGCTTTATTACTGACTGATCAGCAACTTTTCTGCAGCATCAAGTATGGCCTCCGGTTCCGACATTCTTCCCGCACCGCTGGTGCGACAAGCCTGCCAACCACTCTCGGGGCCGACCGTTTGATACTTCAATATTTCCCGCACCGTGGTGAGATTGCGCTGGGTGATCGGGTTCTCCCACATCTGGGCGTTCATGGCCGGTGCCAGCAACACCGGGGTCATCTTTGGTTCCCTTGGCAAAGCAGATGCAGCCAGCGATACCAAGTCATCAGACAATCCGTGGGCGAGCTTGGCCAGGGTGTTGGCAGTGCAGGGAGCGATGATGTAAAGGTGGCCCAGCGTGCCAGGCCGATGTGCTGACTGTCGGGGGTGGTCGTCACTTTGCCAAATGCCCGTGAGCACGGGGTGCCCGGATAGCGATTGAAAGGTGAGCGGGGTGACAAAATGCGTGGCTGCTTCGGTCATGATGACCCGTACGCTGGCACCACGTTGCACCAGCCTGCTCACGAGTGTGGCCACTTTATAACAGGCAATCCCGCCGGTGAGACCGACAAGGACTTTTCGCTCATGAAATGGGGATGAGCTTGTCTGGGATGATGTTGGGTTCAACATAATCCATCATCCTTTATTCATTATCCATCGTGCTGGAACAGACCACAGGATCGACAGACAATATGGCCCGAATGGAACATCAGGCCTTGTCGCCCATGTCGGCATCTTTGGGCAGTTCAATGCTGATCTTGCCCGTGAGCGATTCTTCGATGGCAATTTCGATATCGGTTCGGCCTTTACGGTCGACCAGAGGGCGGGCGCCTTCCATCAACTCGCGTACCCGGTGTTGCACCAGGGCACAGAGTTTGAACCGTCCGCCGGCCTTGCTGATAATCTCTTCACCTTTGAGGGCTTCAATCATGGTCGAAAGCTCCAGGGATATACCGGGGCTGCCGGTGTGAGGGACCCAGTATTATAGAAATGTAAGAACAAACTGCAAATGCGATGCGCAGATGTCAATCATTTTCCTCCGGGGCCACCGGGGCTTCAAGTAACCCCTGTGATACCTGATCCGCAGCAGGCAGGGCCTGAACATCCTTAATTTACGCTCAATCACACGGGTCCGGGTCTCGGCTTTTTCAATGGTGTTCGTGGCCTGTTCGAGCTTGGTTTTCACATTCGCCAGCACCTCGGCGAACTTGCCGAATTCGGTCTTCACCACTCCCAGTACTTCCCAGACCTCGGCACTGCGTTTCTGAATCGCCAGGGTGCGGAAGCCCATCTGCAAGGCGTTGATCTGCGCAGCCAGCGTCGTCGGCCCGGCCACGCTCACCCGGTAATCCCGCTGCAATACTTCCAGAAGCCCCGGCCTGCGGGCGATCTCGGCATACAACCCCTCGGTGGGCAAATACAAAATGGCGAAGTTGGTGGTGTAAGGCTCGGCAATGTATTTGTCATGAATGTCGCGGGCCATGCCCTTGATGCGATTTTCAAGCTGTTTGATCGCTTCCTCCACCCCAGCGGGGTCCGCCCGATCGGCGGCTTCGATGAGCCGTTGGTAATCCTCCTGCGGGAATTTGGCATCAATGGGCAAAAGCACCGGTTGATCGCCACCGGCTGCATCCAGGCTGCGTCCGGGCAACTTGATGACAAACTCCACCCGCTCACTGCTGCCGGGTTTGGTGGCCACATTCTGGGCATATTGCTCGGGGGCCAGCATTTGTTCGAGCAGCGACCCCAGTTGCCATTCGCCCCAGGTGCCACGGGTTTTGATGTTGACGATGACTTTTTTCAGATCACCTACCCCGGTGGCCAGACTCTGCATTTCGCCCAGACCTTTGTGTACCTGTTCCAATCGTTCGCTGACCTGTTTGAAGGATTCGCCCAGTCTTTTTTCGAGAGTGCCCTGCAATTTTTCGTCCACTGTTTGCCGCATCTGTTCAAGTTTCAGGGTATTTTCCTGCTGAATCTGGGTGAGCCGGTTTTCGACGGTGGTGCGCAGGGTTTCGATTTTCTGTTCCATGCTCTGGCCCATGCGGGCGAGAGTGGCTTCGCTGCTTTGCCGAAGATCAGAAAGTTTCTGTTCCGTGGCCGAGCGCGATTGCGTCAGGGTGTTTTCGCTGCTGGTGCGCAGTTCCGAAAGCTTCTGCTCGGTGGTGGCGTTGAGTTGAGACAGGCGGTGGGCAAAACTTTCAAGTTGATCTTTCTGTCCCTTGGATATTTCACGCAGGCCCTGCAGCGAGGCTTCGCCAAGGTCTTTGATGGAGCGGGTCACTTCTTCGCGCAGCAGCCGGGCGGCATCGGCAGATTCCTGGCGTTGAAGGGAAAGCGGTTGGACCAAGGCTCGTTCCAGTTTTTCCTGACTGTGTTCAAGCTTCAATAGGCACTGTTCCAGCGTAATTAATCGCTGCTCCAGCGGGGCAATGTCGATGGGCTGAACCCGACCCTTGAGCAGCCATAGCAAGCCCAGGGCCACCATTTGCAGCAGCAACAGAACGATGATGAGAAAGGGCATGATTTCAGTCATGAGAGCCTCCGGGAAAAACGCATGGTAACGCGTTCATGCCCCATCACCAAGCATGAAGCTCCCGACTGACACGTGCAGCCTGACCGGTGGAGATGAGATTATTCACCACACCCCTCGCAGTGAGCAGTTTCCGCAACCTATCCGCTGGGCTTCGCGCGATCGCAGAGCACCACGAGATTCAGGAGCTAACAAATAATCATTATATATTAATGTAAAACATATTGATTCCATAAAAAGCCCTAACAATCACTTTATAGACTTGCGGGCCTTGTGTTGGGTCGGGGGTGAATCTTGGGTGTTTGATATTTCAAGAGGAATCAGACTACCAATGCTAGGAGTTTTGGTAGGCGCGATCAGTATAAACCGTTTATGAATGGAGGATTAGTGATGAAACGAATCGATCAGGCAAAGTATGCAGCCATCTCTGCGGTGGCACTGGTGCTGGGGCTGAGTCTGCAGCAAAGTGCTGCCTTGGCGGAAGCTTGGAAATTTGGGGTCATCGGAGACACCCAGCAGACCAAGTCCGGCGGACTCAACAGCGTAGCCACGGAGATCATTACTGCCATCAATACCAAGTTCATCGAAGAGAACGTGGAGTTCGTCCTTCAGGTCGGCGATCTGACTGACAACGGCAGCACCGCTGGATTGCAAACCCGATTGGATATCAATGCTGACCTCACCGCTGCGGGAATCCGATTCTTTGGCTTGCGCGGCAACCATGAAGGCAGCAGCACGGCAGCCACCTTTTTCCAGAATAACTATGTACCCAGCACCGGCAATGGTTACAACGTTTCCGTGGCAGCCGACAACCTCACCTATTCCTTTACCTACAATAATGCCAAGTTCCTGATGCTGGATTACTCTATGACCAGCGGGAATGCTACCAATCTGGACACCGTTACCAACTGGATGAACGGCCAGTTTGCTGTCAACGATTACGACCATGCTTTTGTGCTGCAGCATAAAAATATGCTGGGTCAGAACCACAAGGACAATGTATTCGGCTCCAGCAACGATTCCAACCCCACGCAGCAGAATAATTTCATCAAGGCCATGGAGGACGGCGGCGTACGTTACAACCTCAGCGGCCACGATCACGTGCATCACCGGGCAGAGGTGACCAGTCCGGATGGTCAGAGCAAGGTGACCCAGATCATCAATGCCTCGGCCAGCACCAAGTTCTATACTCCCAGATCTCCCTATTCCACACGTGAAACAGTTTTTAACCATGAACTGTACAACATTGGTTACTACGTTTACACGGTCGATGGACCTCGTGTAACGGTCGAGCACTTTGGTGTGCCACACAATAACTACAACATTCCCGCCAATCCGCAATGGACGCTTCGGGATACCTTTGGTTACAGCTTGAATGGCAAACAATTCACCATTGCACGGGATCAAACCTATACCACCGTGACTGACAGCGTCGCAGCAGGCAACGGTTTCCTTGGTACCACGATGCAAATCCTCGATGGTAGCAATACCACCACTGTGACTGCTACTGGAAGCCGGGCCACCGTAGACGATCTGAACACCGGCTGGGCGAATGCTGCCGATTCAGGTTTCGCAGGTGCCAGCGATGTGCTTTATCTGTGGGGCATGGCTAACGCCCTCGGATCTGATCAGACCGATACCTTTGTACTGTCGATGAGCTTCGATCCCATCAAGACCCTTGGTAGCTTGGCAGATGGATCGACTTTTATCGCAACCCAAAAGGATGATGGTACCTGGGTCAACGCAGTGGACCTCAACTTTGGCGGAACCAAAGCCTTTGTTTTGGGAGCCTACGAAAATACCTATGGCCTTGGTACTTACGGTATTGACCCAACCAACAACACTGCCTGGGCTGTGATCAATCACAACAGCCAGTTCGGCGTCGTGCCCGAACCGGCTTCGCTGGCTCTTCTGGCCATCGGCGCCGGAGCGATGATGCTGCGTCGTAAGCACTGAAATATTGAACTCCATCAGCGTGGAAACACGCTGCTGGGGCTTGCGATCGGCTCGTGTGGGCCGGTCATTTTGAAAGTCCGTTTTCATTACTATGAGGGAGAATCTCATGCTTCGCCACAGCTTTGCCGGCCTGCTAGCCGCGTCGCTTCTGACCACCGCCGCCTCCGCAACCATCGTTTCTTTTCAGGATGGCGTCAGCGGGTACAACGGCACCCGTGACACTCAAATTCGATCCGCCGATAGCAACGCCAATTACGGTTTTGAAGATGCCATCAGTGTCGATGGCGATGACGGCTCCCCTGGTCTCCAGCCCAACCATGGCCTGATTCGGTTTGAAAATATTTTCGGCGCTGGCCCCGGCCAAATTCCCCTGGGTTCGACCATCAACTCCGCCACGTTGGCAATCAACATCTTCAATCCCGGATCGGGATTTACCGGCTACCGTATCACGGCTGCGTGGACCGAAGGCACGGTCACCTGGAACAACTTCGGTTCAGCCAACAACGGAGCCCAGGTCGGCGTGGATACCTTGGCATCTTCGCTCTTCAGCATCGGCGCCAACGACGGCATTGAGAATATCCCCAACGGCATCCGTAACCTGACCATCACCGATGCTGTGCAGGCCTGGTCCAATGGTGCCGACAATCTCGGCATCGCATTGGTGCCTTTTACCAATGGGACCAACGGCATTGACTTTGACACCCGGGAGTGGGCAGAAGTGGCCACCCGTCCCCAACTCACCGTTGACTACACTCTGGTTCCTGAACCGGCATCGCTGGCTCTATTGGCGATCGGCACCGGGGCCATGCTGCTGCGTCGTCGTGGTTAAGCAAATGTTTTGTATCTTGATTTGCTGATAAATTCAATTGCGTTCACGATCAAAGTCCAGGCATCACCATGCCTGGGCTTTTTTTATTTTGCAGATCATGAAGCCCTCTCGCCCATGATGACGTTTTGATACATGCTTTAATTCAATACCCCCACGACCCGGCCTTTGCCAGCGCGTTTGGCGGCATAAAGATTTTCATCGGCTTTCTGCAGCAGCTCCTCGCCTGTGTTGATCCCCGGCGAAGGCAGGTAAGCCACCCCCATCGAAAGGTCCACCGGCAATCCGGCCAGGGCTGAACCGGCGGCATATTGCTTAAAGAGCGTTCGCAAACGTTCCGTGATGGTGCGAACGCGCTGTCTTTCACAATCGGGCATCAAAATCAGAAACTCATCGCCGCCCAAACGAATTGCGTAATCCTCCTGGCGAATGTTCCCACGGATCAGGCTGCCCAAAAAGACCAGCAGATCGTCCCCGGCTGCGTGTCCGAGGGTGTCATTCACTTCCTTGAAATAGTCGGCATCCATCGAGACGCACGCCAGGGTCGAATGGGATTCCTGCACCGACTTGACCAAAGGTTCGAGGGTATGTTCAAGGAACCGGCGGTTGCCAAGATCGGTCAGCGGATCGCGCATCGCCAGTCGGCGAAGCTGCAGGGTGGCATGGCGGGTGGCCTCAGCAATGCGATGGTCCAGCGTCCGCCGAAGCTGACGGGCTTCGTAATCACGCCGGATGGAATGCACCGTGAGCTGATAGAAAGCACGTGCCAGTTCACCGGCTTCGTCATGTCGGCTGATGGGCAGGTCATCCAGCGCTCCGGGCGAACGTTCATGGTGGATCCGCCTCCACCAGACAATGATTTTTTCGATGGGGTGACAAATCCAGGACTTGGCCAGCAGCACCATCGCGCCAATGACCATAGGTACACCGATGCCCAGCGCCCAGCCATGGTATCCGGTCCCGGCTTCCAACATGCCCACCAGTGCACCACCCAGCACCGAGGCCCCCACGAGCGCAGTGGTTTTGCCCGACAGGCTGGCATCGTTCCACAGCCGGCGAGGCTGGCGAAACTGCACCTGTTGCAGGGTTGCGGGGGAATCCCCCTGCGATGGCACCAGGGATGTGGTGGGAGGAGGTTGGGGCACTATCTGCCTATCGGACAAGGCAAGAGCTCACTTTGCCTGTCTCGATGGGTCAATACCCTGATTTGTGCATTTTCGCAATACGAGCAATCGACCGATAATCATGGGGGTAAAGAGCCGGATGACCCTGCTGCGGTTGTGAGTTACACTGGATGCACCGGGGTTACAAGGCGAAAACACATGCGCTGTCCTTACTGCGATCAGGACAACGACAAGGTCATCGATTCCCGTGCCACCGAAGGGGGCAAGGCGATTCGTCGTCGGCGGGAATGCCTGGCCTGTGGTAAACGCTTCACCACCTACGAACATATCGAAACCGCCATCCGGATCACGGTCATCAAGCGTGACAATTCACGGCTGCCTTATGACCGGGAGAAAATCCGGGCCGGGATCGAAAAAGCCTGTTACAAACGCCCGGTCTCCGCGGAGCAGATTGCCCGCATCGTCGATGAGGTGGAGGAGGAAATCTTTCGCAAAGGTGAACGCGAAGTACCATCGGTGGAAATCGGCCAGCTTGTGGCCGACCGTCTCAAGAAACTCGATCAGGTGGCCTACGTCCGCTTTGCCAGTGTGTACAAACAATTCCGCGACCTCGATGACCTGCTTGATGAAGTGCGTGACATGCTGCAAACCGGTCCCGACATCCCCGGTCAGGGGAAATTGTTTTAGGCTCTGTCTCACAACGAGCCGCGACCGTGACAGCCTTTTTCATGCTTCGTAATAAATGCTTAATCGAACACACAACGATAATTAACATCTCAAGGTACAGATGCCCTCAACCTAGTGTGAGCGAAGCGAGCACTCCTAGTCTCCCGGGGGAGGGGGCTGATTGCCAACACCACTTGCGGCCAATATAAAAAGGCTGGTGAGGGAGTGGAGGTTCCAATGAACGTTTTGATAACAGAACCGCTTCCTTACGGGCGCGGCTCGTTTTGTACAAGGCGATTTGAGACAGAGCCTGGTATCGATCTGGCTGGTTTACTGGTATTTTGACTACATTTTGATGCAGAATCAATTGATACTCAAGCCTTGAGCTTTCTTGGAACTGCATATCAATGTTGATGTCGAGTGTCTTGCATATCAGGCGGCTGGGGCCGGGGCGGTGGAGGAGCGAGTTGACCAGTCGTGGCTGGATGATGCAGCCGGCTGCGGATTCCTGTGGATTCTGGAAATGCTGTTCGACGCAGTTCACGGTGGCTTTGGCGTATGCTCCCAGATCGATCTCCACCGAGGTGAGCGGCGGACAGAGGTAGGGCGACATCCAGCCTTCATCGGCAAAGGCCAGCACACTGACTTCCTGCGGAACGCGATGGCCCATTTCCCGCAAGGCTCGCAGCGCAGCCATGGCCCCCATATCACTGATGCAAAACAATGCCGTGAAGTCGATGGGCTGACTCAGTTTTTCTGTCATGGCGGCAAAAGCACGATCCACCGGTTTTTCACCCGGGCTGACCCGGCAATCTATCAGGGGTGATGAAAGGTCCAGTTGCAGGCGTTCGAGCATGCTGCGCCAACCGGCGATACGCGCCAGGGCGAGGGTGTGTCGGGTTGATCCTGAAGCAAAGCGATTCGCCGATGCCCCAATTCGGCAAGGTGTTCCACGGCCAATTCACCCACCCGCTGATCATTCACACGGATCGAGGGACGGGGACAGTCTGCTTCCATATTCTGCAGCACCACCACCGGACGATGGGGCTTGTATAAAGCGCGTCGGAAGTGCTCCGGCCAGGCTTCGCTGGTGGGGATGAGGATCGCAGCATCCGCGGTGTCGATGGCTCGGGTGATGTCCAATGTTTCCAAGCTGCGGTAATGCACCAGACTGATGGCCCAGTCATGGCTGCGACCGGCATCGGCCACGGCCTGAACCATGTTGTGAAAAAGCAGCGACGGCCAGTCGGGGCGGATGATCGCCACCCGATGCCGTGCAGGATCGCAAACAGTGCTGGCCACCAGACGACGTGTCCCTTCCACGCGATGCAGCAAGCCTTCAGCCCGGAGGCGATCCAGCGCCCGTTCCAGAGTGGCTTGGGAAACCCGATGCAATTCACATAGTTCCTTGAAGGTGGGCAAAACCTGCCCCGGCTGCATGGCCTGCACCTGTTCCCGCAGATGCATGGTCAACTGGAAATGCTTGGTTTTGGAAAGCGGTACGGACATCGTGGGTTCCTGACGGTTTGAGGCTGCATCTTAAGCCCCAGACGTGGACTTGGATACACCGTCCAGTTGAACGCAATTCCCCCCACCTCTATATTACAGCGATGTTGATTGATGTAAACTATTATTCCAAGACAACAGGACCGATTCGCAGAAATGCGAAGCAAGCAGCCTATGGGGACGATCACAAAGGCTGATTTTCAACCATAAGTCATTATTTATAAAACACATAATGAATTTTAATGAGGGCATGATAAAAATCAGTTAAAAAAAAGGATAATCCTTGACTTGTGGGACTTATGAGGTCATAATTATCAACATCGATGTTGACGTGCTTGAATGGTCTTTTTCACCTTTTCTTCCTTTAGGAGGGTTTCTCATGCGGACGCTGAATCAACTGGTTTTGGTGCGGCATTGGGTGTTACGTTGGCGGTTTCTATACCAGCCTCGGCAGCGATCATTAAACTCGGCACGATGGCTGCGGATGCGAACAACTACGGCACGTTCAGCGGGCCGGTGCTGCAATCGGTGACGCTCAATGGCATCACCTACAACACCAGCGTACTGACGCAGATCACGCTCAACAGCGCCGCTCCCGCTGGAGCTAACACTTTCCTGATTCCTGATCTGGCTCAAGGGCCCAGTGCACCTTTTCCAGCTAACCCCACCTCCGCCCAACGCCGTTCGTTCATCGAAACCGACTGGCACGGTGAAACGGGCTTGATTAATTTGGGTACAATTTCAGCCAGTTTCACTAGCCCGGTCCAGAACATCGCCGGGCATGACATGTTCATTTATGAAATTACTAGCAGCACAACTTTCGTCGGTGATCCAGGTTCGATTACCATCAATGGGACCACGCTTAACTTCTTAGGCACAGTATTCGGGGACAGTGGGGCGGATACCAACAGTGCGGATATTCTCGATACGGTCGGAGCCATTGTCCCAGCAGATCTTAACGCTCTGCTCACACTGACAAACAAACAAAGCTCCAATTCCGTGGTGTCTCAGAATATCGTCGGAATGGCCATTGATTTTCCGACTTTGGTGTGGCGCTGGGCGACACGGTGTCAAACATTAGCATCACAAGTGCGGGACTTGACATGGTCATCATCGGTGCTGTTCCCATTCCCGAACCGGCCTCGCTGGGTTTGCTGGCCTTGGGTTCGGGCCTGATGCTCCTGCGTCGTCGGCAGGCCTGATTGACCACGGCTCATTGGCATCGTGTGCAATATCAAGCACTCTGCATGATCTCTGAAACATTGTGGTATGAATCCTCCGGCACGTCCCGGTTTGCTCGCAAAGGTTTCCCCTGGGTGTCGATCCTGATGAACCCAGAGCAAATCCTGCGTTCCAACCGGGACGTGCTTTTTATCACCCTTCCACCCTCCATGAGGTCATCATGTTTCACCGTGTAACAGCCTTGGCGTTTTGCCTGTCGCTTCTCATGGTGACCTTGGCCGACGCCCAGCCGATCATCCATGGCCCAAGTTCCGCCACCGGTCTGGGGAATTACAACCTGCTGCCTGACAAGCCCGGCCAAACAATCAGCATTCTGGTCAAGGGCGGACAGGCAGTACAGGGTTTGAACTTCAACATCCAGATCGCCGATGGCGGCCCCGCAGCCGGGGGCAGCATCCTCGGCCCAAGCATCACCGCCGTGGACATCCTCACCGGCACCATCTTCGCTGCCAACAACACCGGTAACCCGCAGGGCAACGGCATCCTTGTGCCACAGGTGGCGTTCTATTCCACCACCACTGCTTCGGGTTCGGTCGCTGCCCAAGGTCTGCTGGCGAGCGTCACCCTTGATACCACCGGCTTCTTCGCCGGAACCTTTGACCTGATTCTTTCCAACACCATCAACAGCAGCACCAATTTTGCCTCAATGAACCCCGCCCTGTCACCCACCATCATTGATGGGTCGATCACCCTCGTGCCTGAACCGATGAGCCTGATGATCGTGATCGGTGCCGGGTTGATGATGCAGGGTCGGCGGAGTCGGAGGATGAATTGAGGGGTATCAAAGTCCCAAATCCAAATCGGGTGGGGCGGGCGTCCCGCCTGCCAATGGGCGATCCGCCCATGTTGAATAACCCAAGGTGCCGCATGAGCCTTCGGCTCATTGACAGGCCAGAGGCCTGCCCCACCTGATCCATTCTGTACCAGCACAAGGGTCACATCATGCCCCCTTTCCTGCCGATGATGGAAACACTGGAACCTCGCTGCCTGTTGGAGGGTGGGGCGGGGGGCATGGATATGGTGGCGCAGGACCTTAATGCCTTGTCGCCTGCCGTGGTGGCTCACGTTTTTTATAACAACAGTCGCTTAGATGGCTTTGATTCTCAGACCAATGCGTTCGACGATGCCGCCATCGCCACCGATAAACAGGCTCTGCGACCGGGGCAAACAGCCACGTTTGCCAACTACAGCAGTTACCATCGCGGGATCAACGGTTTGATGTTCGACCTGGAGGGTGTGGCCGACATCCCCTCGAAGAACGCCTTCCTTTTCAAAGTCGGCAATACGAATAACCCCGCAACTGGTCGGTGTACACCGGTGATGCTGCCATCAGCGTACGCGAAGGTGCGGGAGAGGATGGACGTGATCGCCTGACACTGGTCTTCCCGGATCATGCCATTGAAAATACCTGGCTGGAGGTCACCTTGTTGGCCGACCCTTGGGGGCAGCATCTGGGCCTGTGGCAGGATGAGGTGTTCTACTTCGGCAACGCCATCGGTGAAACCGGCAACAGCAGCAGCAACACCAACGTCGATGCCACCGATGAACTGGCCGCCCGCAACAATCAGCGCAATTTCCTCAACCCTGCCAGCATCACCGATCGACATGATTTCAACCGGGATGCCCGTGTCGATGCCACCGATGAACTGATTGCCCGTTCGCATCAAACCACTTTTCAAACCCGGCTTAATTTGCTTTCAATACCGCTGCTCACGATTCCCGCCGACCCGCTGAGCAACCGTTTCACGGTGCAAGTCGATGACCATTCCCTGCCGGTGTACACCTATCAGGACATGGACTACGTGAGCGTGCCCTGGGATGAACCGGTGACGGCTGACCATCACCCGGCTGGATGGAAAAAACATCACCGCCCAGCGCATCCGCCCGGAACGATTGAACATACCCGGCACGGTCGTCGGCCCA
>JAAUTM010000217.1 GCA_012031455.1 Phycisphaerales bacterium | reverse complement strand
GTCGAGGTTGGCCGGGCATGGCATGCCAGTAGCCGCAGCCGGTGCAGAACGTCAAACTCTTTGCCGATCCGCGACTTGATCATTTCAATGTGGTCTGCGGGATAGGGCTGAAACTGATCTACGGCCTCGACAGCCTGATCCACTTCCTCAATGCTGCCCATCCCCACCAGGGCACAGGTGATGGCTGAGTGCGATACATTGAAACGCAAGGCAGCCTGAACCACGCTGGTATCCTGCGGACCTTGGATGAACGCCAGTCGCTGTGCCTGTTTGGGGATCATGCCTCCGCCCAGCGGGTTCATCGTCACCACGCCCATGTGCAGACGCTGGGCAGCGGCCAGGCCTTGGGCACGGAAGGGGAAATTAAGCACGTTGTAACCCAACGTGATCCCTTCAAAGTAGCCAGCTTCGAGTGCATGCTCGATACCCTGGCCATCCAGATGTGCGGAAACAACCAAGTGGCGGATCAGACCTTCCTCACGGGCTTTGATGGCAGCCGGTATCGCACCCCCAGCCACACGCTGCGCCAGTTGTTCGGGTTTGAGCAGGCACCAGATGTGAAAGAAATCAATGGTGCTGACGTTCAGACGGGTGAGGGATCGTTCCAGACTCTGGCGGAGTTCATCGCCCTTGGGACTGCCACATTTGCTGGAGCAGTAAAAAGAATCGCGAGGCAATGGCTTTGAAAGCCTGACCCATGATGATTTCGCTTTTGTCACCACAGTAGTTAGGAGCAGTGTCGAAATAGTTTGATGCCTCGCTGATGAGCATGCAACACTACTTGGGCGGAAGCATCCAGATCCGCAGGATTGGCAAAACGCATCCCTCCAAATCCTATGACCGAAACCTGTTTACCGGTGCTTCCATAGGGCTTATACCACATGCAATAGCTCCGACCAGGGCTGAAAGCTCAGCACCTGATCCCAGTTTGAGGATGAATTGATCGTTTGATAAACCCATCTTAACCAAATGACAGAGGACATACCAGACTTATTTATTAGATTGATACAAAATAACGAGGCAATTAAAATATAGTTCTTTGATTAATATTGTGACGAAGACAAAGTATCATGATTGCGTTAGAATGATAAAGTTCGTAGTTTTGGTAAGCGACCTGTTGAGCCGGTGTGGCGGAACTGGCAGACGCGACGGATTCAAAATCCGTTGTCCCCTAAAGGACGTGTGGGTTCAACTCCCTCCACCGGCATTGATTTGTCTTGTCTCATGCACCTGATGTTCTCATTTCATCCCACCGCGCTTGTCGGGGTTTATTCTCCAGAATTGCCAAGGGGGTGCATTAAACGATTTGCCTGGCGAAAGCTGGCTCCTATGATCTCGGACCCCGTACATGGTGTAGCCGGGCTCATTGAAGAAACTCACGAACGAAAGGATCGAATCATGAGCGAACGCGCAGGCTTGGTCACTCTCAAAGGCAATCCGATCAAAGTATCCGGCCCGGGCATCAAGGTGGGCGACAAGGCCCCGGATTTCAAAGTCACTGCCAACGATCTGTCCACCAAAACCCTGGCGGATTGTGCGGGCAAGGTGGTGATTCTTTCCAGTGTGCCTTCGCTGGACACAGCCGTGTGCGACAAGAGCACCCGCAAGTTCAATGAAGATGCGAGCAAGGTGCCGGGCGTGGTGATCGTGACTGTCAGCAGGGATCTGCCCTTTGCCCAGAAACGCTGGTGCGGGGCGGCTGGGATCCAGAATGTGATGACCCTCTCAGACTTCCGTGATCACAGCTTCGGCAAGGCCTATGGCTACGAAATCACCGATGGCGCGCTGGCAGGGTTGCTCGCCCGCGCGATTGTGGTGATCGATAAAACTGGGGTGATCCGCTACGAACAGATCGTGCCCGAGATCGCTCAGGAACCGGATTACGACAAGGCACTGGCAGTCGCCAAGGGGTTGTGAGAACGGGGTCTTGGGGGGACTTGGGACTGGCCGCTAAAGCGGCCACGCCTATGGGGGAAGCGGCCACGCCATCATGGGTATAGTTAACTTTTAGCGGCCAAGGCCCGGTCACTTAAGTGACCGGGTTTTTCTTATTCATGGGGCTTTTGATATCGCTTGTAGGGAACGCCCTGAAGCAGCGCCTGCCGGGCCAGCGCCAGTTCCACCGCCTGATCTTCCGTCAGCCACATGCGGGTATGGGCGTACATTTCGGGTTCAGGTACCAGCCCTGCCTTGACCGCCTGTAAGCGCGTGTAGCGGTACGCCAGGCGAAGTTGTTTTTCATCCCGCAGGCAGCCGTCAAAATACTGATTGCCCCGGCCTTCGCGCCAGAACGGTACATGCCGGGGAATCAGCTCATCATTGACGAGTTTGGCCACCGAACCATGCACCCGCTGCATCATTGGGCCAAGGTTTGGACCCTGCCTGCAGTAACCGATCAGGTGATAGTGGTTGTTCATGAGCGTGACGATCCAGAGGTCGAACTGATATTGATCGCTGTAATGAAGCAGGCGATCCCAGAAGATGTTGCAGGCGGCGACGGTGGAAAAACATGCTCGACGATCACGGCAACGGGCGGTAATGAAGTACACCTGATTGTCACGATACCAGTGTTCGAAACGATGCTTCCCGTTCCAGGTGGTACGACTGGACTGGGCGGATTTGCGCGTGAAAGACATGGGTAGCGCCCGGGTGCATGGGGTCAGTGGTGTGTGTGGGACTACTGTTATTGTACCTTACGTGGCCTCTAAAGCGGCCGCGCCTATAGAGGGGCCAAGGCCCGGTCACTTTAGTGACCGGGGGTGCCCACCCCAATTTAACAACTCTTCCTTTTCCATGGAGAGACTGTACAATTTCACCATAATCGGTGCGTAATCCCCATTAGGGCGGGTTACGACGCTGTGATCCCTACCGGAATTTACTTCCATGGCACGCAGGCATCGGATCGGTGTCATCGGCTTTGGTCGCATGGGACGGGGCTTCGTCGAAGACATGCTCAAAAGCGATGTGTGGGAAGTCGTCTACATCTGTGACGGCTGGGAACCTTCGCGCACCGCCGCCCGCCGCATGGCCCCGCACGCCACGGTCATCGACAACCCGGACATCATCTTCAAGGATAAAAGCCTTCAGGTGGCCGGCATCTTCACCCTTGCCGATGTACGCCCTGATCTGATCCGCCGTGCCCTTAGCGCCAAGCTGCACATCATCGCTGAGAAGCCCCTGGCAGCCGACCCTGCCGTGGAGTGGAAACTCGTCAAGGAAATCGAAGCCTCCGACCGCCTGGTGGCAGTCAACATCTTCAACCGCAACGCCTGGTATCACAAAGACATCATTGATTTCATCCAATCCGGAGAATTGGGCGAGCTTGCCATTGTTCGTGTCTGTCACATGACCCCCCGGCCACATGCCCACCGAAGGTACGACCCCGAAGGCCCGCCGTTCCACGACTGCGGCATGCACTATGTCGATGTCGCCCGCTGGTACGCTGGCAGCGATTACGCCACCTGGCATGCCCAAGGCGTGCGCATGTGGAATCACACCGATCCATGGTGGGTGCAGGTGCATGGCACGTTCAAAAACGGTGTCGTCTTCGATATCACCCAGGGCTTTGTCTATGGCCATCTGGCCCAGCAGAAAACCCACAATTGCTATGTCGATGTCATCGGCACCAAGGGCATCGCCCGCATGCGCCATGATTTCAAGAATGCCACCGTCGAGCTGCACGGTGTCAACCAAACCGTGCACAAAACCGCACCCTTTGGTGATAAAAAACTGGATGTGATGATCAACGTTTTCGCCAAGTCACTGATCGCAGGGAAAAATCTGGGCTTCCCGGTGGCACGTGATTCGGTGATTGCTTCGCAGGTGTCGTGGGCCATGCTTGAGGATGCGGTGAAGAACAATCCCCCGGCCATCGGAACGCAGACGGAAATGCAGGCCATTCTGGAACATCGGCGCAATCTCCGCAATGGTTATGGCCTGCCCGTGCGTGCTGAGGAACAATCCTGCGGCACCAGCCACCCCATCGCCTGCGGGGAAGAATTCTGCAACGTCCCCAAAATGCCCAAACGCATTGATGCCTGTGCCTGAGTCCCTTGACCCGATGGGCGGGCAGGGAATCATGTCCTATATCCCATTGCTTGGGTATTTCCTCATCCATCAGCCTGGAAAGGCCGATGAAATGTCTTCCAACGGGCATTTAGTCCCCAAGGCTGTAGCGGAGACATTCCATGACCAGTCCGATTCGACGATTGGGTATCCTCACCGGCGGGGGCGATTGTCCCGGCTTAAATGCCGTGATCCGCGCTGTCACCAAAACCGCCCTGCACCAGTATCATCTGGAAGTCTTCGGCATCGAGGATGGCTTTCAGGGTCTGATTGAAACCGTATTCGGCCCCTGCGCTGGGCGGATGTTTCCAACAT
>JAAUTM010000216.1 GCA_012031455.1 Phycisphaerales bacterium | reverse complement strand
CATTCCCCGGTGCAGGTTGTCCAGACGCTGAGCTTCGCTGGTGAAATTCCCTTCATGATTGATGTACCGAAACGATGTGTGGCACAACCCTGCCTGCGGGTCTGCCTGCAATGCCTGGATCTGCAACCGAAGTTTGTCGGGTTCGCAGATGTCATCATCATCCACAAAACATATCAGTGGAGCTGTGCTTTGATACACCCCCGTGTTCCGTGCACAGGCCAGCCCCTGATTTTCCTGAAACACATAGCGCACCACCCGTGGCTGGTTTGGGTCCCCATACTTCTGAACATAAGGCTCGACCACGCTGCGGGTGTGATCCTTGGAACCATCGTCCACCACCACAATCTCCACCGGCCCCTGATTATTCTGAGTCAGCACCGAATCCAGTGTCTGAGGCAGATAATCCGGGCGATTGCAGGTTGTAATCACCACCGCCACGTCAAAACGCGAGGGGGATTCGGGCATGATGCGACCTGGGGTATCGGTTTTCATCAAAGTTATTTCCGATGGACCATGGTTCCTGTCGGCAGGTTCTGCCTGGCATGGCGAAGCTTGGAGTAATTGAACACCCACTCCATCCAACCCGCAAAGCTCTGCCCCGCATCCCCGGTCAAGCTCCCGGCCAACCACTGTCCCAAACCATGCACACAACTTTTCGCAGCTGCCTTGAACAACCAGCGCGGGACCTGTTTATCGGGCGCTTCCTGCCGCAGCGATCGCACCGACATCCAGCCCTGCCGCCAGGCAAATTCCCGGGCATATTTTTTTGTCAGGCGATCCGGCGGAATGGGATGATTCACCACCGCATCGGCTGCATACCAGCCCTTGCCCCCTGCCGGGCAATCGCCAGCACCATCAGGCTGTCCTCCATGCCCATGCGTACCGCACCCCGGTGACCCACGTTGACATCGAACATCCCCGCCTTGCGCACTGCCTCGACCCGCAGCGCCAGGTTGGCGGTGTAGAACGGGGCATCCTTGCCAAGCTCCCAGTAACGTGGCTGCGTCCCCGGACGATATTGCACAATCGTGTCATTGAGCATCGGGCAGCGTTCCGGATCAAACCATGTCGGGGGAAACATCACCTGAGGCGGAGCCACCGGTTCCACCCGGCCTCCCCAAAAGGCACATTCCGGGTGCGCCTCGATGGCTTTGTGCATGCTCGCCAGCCACTGCGGATCAAACGACACATCATCATCCGTGAAAAGCACGATCGGGTGCCGGGCTGAATCAATGGCATGGTTGCGGGCAAAGCTCGTGCCTGCCTCGGCCTCGACCTCGTATCGAAGCCCCGGCAAGACCTCCGCAAAACCCATCACCATGTCACGGATGGCCGGGTTCTCCGCCTCCGCCTGGGCATGAGGGATATTGGCCAACTTCTGCCTGGCGGCGTTGTCCACCACCAGCACTTCCACTTTCACCCCGGGGGCATGATGCAGGGCATAACCCAGTGATTGCAGCGTGGTACGCAGCGGTTCCAACCGGCGATAGGTGCAAATGGCGAGGGTCAATTCCGGCATGTCACATCCTCCATCGACCAAAAATGACTTGTGATTTGCGGAGGTTCGGTAAGAATTTTGCCTGGCTGGCAACGACAATATCGCCGATGATACTCCCATGACCTGATTCATGCTTGAAACCCGCGCCCCGTCGGCGTGGGTACGCCAAGCACACCCTGGCCCGCCTTCGCCCATGCCAATGCACTGGAACCTCATCATCGCCACCTGGAACCGTGCCCCGCTGCTTCGGCTTACCCTCGAATCGCTTGCCGCTATGCAACCCCCACGGGGATCACCTGGGATATCACCATCGCTGACAACCACAGCACCGATGATACCGCAGCCATGGTGAAGTCCATGGTGCCCCGCCTTGATGGTCGACTGCAATATCTCTACGAAGCTCGACAGGGTAAAAGCTTCGCCCTTAACACCGCCTTGGCGCAAACTAAAGGGGATTGGGTGCTGTTTCTGGATGATGATGTGAAAGTTTCGCCGGGGCTGCTGGTCGCCTATGAGCAGGGATTGTCGCACCATCCCCGGGCCACGGTGATGGGTGGAGCCATCGAACCCTGGGTGCCTGACGGTGAAAACTTCAGCGAGATACAGCGGTGGTTGCTGGACCATTATCCCGCCTGTTTTGGGCGCTTGCCGCTGGAGGCCGACATGGTGATGCATCCCCCTGCCATCAGTGCCTGGGGTGCCAATATGCTGATCCATCGCCTGGCGATTCCGCCTCAGGGTTTCAACACGGACAAGGGCATGGTCGCTGGCCGACGCATAGCCGGGGAGGATGTGGGCATGGTGATCCACGTATTGAATTCTTCCGGGGGTGAAGGCTGGCTGATCGCCCATGCCACCGTGATGCATCACACTCCGCCGGGCATGGTCACCTGGAAACGTCTCTGGCAATGGCAGCGAGCCATCGGCGCTGGCTGGACTGATTCACGTGGCCGACCTTCGCCCGGTAAATTCGGTGTGCCCTGGTGGGCGTATGATGAAATGCTTCGCCGAGGCTTCCGCATGCTCATCCGCTGGCGACCATCACCCACCCGCGAGTTTGGCGATGCTTTCGTTGCTGCGGCCCAGTGGTGGGGTTATTTGAAGAATGGATAATGGATAAAGGATGATGGATAATGTAAAGACAATACAAAACACTCATTATCAATATCAGAACACAATTTGATCAGTGATCAATTGATCCAACGGTTTGAACATTATCCTTTATCCATAATCCATCATCCATTTTGACCACCATCTCCGTCATCATCCCCGCCTACAACCGTGCCACCCTGATCGGTGCCACGCTCGATTCGGTGCTGGCTCAAACCTGCCCGGTCAGTCAGGTGCTGGTGGTCGATGATGGCTCGACGGACAACACCACGGATGTGGTGCGGGATTATGAAAAACGCTCGCAGGGTCTCATTCGTCTGATCCCGCAAAGCAACGCAGGTCCATCGGTCGCCCGCAACCATGGGCTGTCCCTGTGCACTGGTGATTTCGTCGCGTTCCTCGATGCTGATGACCTCTGGCTGCCTACCAAAATTCAAAAACAGTTGGCACTCCTGCAAAGCGATCCCACAGCCGCTGGCTGCTACACGCAGATGTTCCGGTTCCGTCAAACCCTCGATGACCTTGGCCGTCCACTGACGCAAAACACCCTTGATCAGCCGGGGTTTGAGCATGTGTTTCTAACCATGTGCATTCAATCGTCAATGACCCTCATCCAGGGCAACATCGCCCGTGCTTTGCAGTTTGAAGATCAGGCTCGCCCTGCCGAGGATGCAGATTTACTTTGCAGAGGTAGCCAGAAAAGGCACGTGGCAACTGGTTCCCGAAGCGCTCACAGCCTATCGGCTCCATGGGGTTCAGGTCACAGCTAGCCCCCTGCACGCCGTTCAGCACACCCTCGCAAGGTCACGCTGGCTGGAGCGAAATTTACACACCCTGCCGGATGGCCAATTCCACGATTTGCAAAACCGTCTCTGGGCTCGTCTGGTGCAAAATCTTGAAAGCCGATACTGGCGGCGTGAAATAGATGGCCTGTCCGATCTGATCGACAAGGTTCGTGAGCATCACCCCGCCGCCCTTGAAAAAAGCTTCCTGCGTCACACCCGCATCCATCCCCGCTGGGTTTATCGCCTGCGCGATCTGCTGGCCAGGGGCTGAACCACTCAAAATGGGTGATCGAATTTCCCTACTGCATTTTTCTCCCACAACCGCTTGACCACACATTCACTTAACCACTGCTCATCTTCGAGTCCTTCGTGTCGTCGTGGCCAATTCTTTTAACCAGTGTGCTAAACTTCCCCCATGATCCCCATGACACGATCCCGCTTAAGCCACTGTTTCGCGGCCATCCTCACGCTGGCACTGCTGGTGCTGCTGGCACCGATCCATGCTGCCGACTTGGAAGAGGAATTTCTCCGCGCCTTATCCGGCACCAAACTTGGTAAAACCAAGGTCAGCCTGTGCGTGCTGGATGTCACCACCGGGCGCACTCTGGTGAGCATCGATGCCGATGAACCGATGATCCCGGCCAGCAACATGAAGCTGATCACCGCGGCCACCGCCTTGTCCACCCTGGGCAAGGACTTCATCTTCCGCACCTCGTCGACCGAGATGACCTGGCTCAGCGCGGTGGAGCCGATGGCCCGCAGCCACAGGTGCTTGCTCTGGGTGACCCGCTTGACCACGTGGAACGTGTAGATGTCGAGGAACTGGCTCACCAGATAAGCCACCAGCGACGCCAGGAAGAGGCGGGGCGCGAGGCCGAAGACCGCGTCGAACGCCTCCTGGGAGACGTAGGTGTCGTGGGCGGGCGGGCCAGGCGCGCCGCGGTGATGATCCCGAAGCCGACGATGAGCATGCCCATGCCCACCCAGGT
>JAAUTM010000215.1 GCA_012031455.1 Phycisphaerales bacterium | reverse complement strand
CCGGCGTGTTGATGAACGTCTACGCCCGACGCGCCGTCGTCCCGCGTTAACGCTGTGCCAGGAAAAATTGACCCGGTGACCCGGCACGCCGCCGGGCTGGAGCATCTATGAAGGAATTCGTGATCAATGCGGGACCGCTCGAGACTCGCATCGCGCTCTTGGAGGACAAACGGCTCGCAGAACTGGTGATCGAGCGTCAGGAAAGCCGAAGCGTCGTCGGAAACGTATACAAGGGGCGCGTCGATTCGATCGTGCCCGGCATCCAGGCCGCGTTCATCGACTTTGGCCTGGAGCGCAACGGCTTCCTGCACATCTCCGACCTGCACCCGATGTACTTCCCCGGCGATCATCGCGAGGAAGTGGAAACCGTGGGCCTTAAAACTCCGCGTCGGGATCGTCCGCCGATGCAGAAATGCCTGCGCCGTGGCCAGGAAATTCTGGTACAGGTGCTCAAGGAAGGCATCGGTACCAAAGGCCCGACACTCACCAGTTACCTTTCCATCCCCGGGCGATATCTGGTGATGATGCCCTACATGGAACGACTGGGGGTATCGCGCAAGATTGAAGATGACGATGCTCGCCGGGAGAGCAGGAAGATTTTGCAGGAACTCAACCCTCCTGAAGGTTTCGGCTTCATCATCCGCACCGCAGGCATCGGCAAACCCAAAACCGAACTCAAGCGCGATCTGGCGTACCTGGTGCGTCTATGGAAGACGCTTGAAAAACGAATGAAAAATGTGGGTCAGATCGGTGAGCTTTACACCGAAAGCGATCTGCTCATCCGCACCCTGCGCGATGTGTTTACCAGCGACATCGGCCGGATCATTGTCGATGAGGTATCAGCAGCCCACCGTGCTCATGATTTTCTATCGGTGGTCAGCCCGCGCAGTTCATCACAGGTTTACCTCTATAAAGATGCTGTGCCCCTGTTCCATCGATTCGAAATTGAACATCAAATTGAAAGCATCAACTCACGGGAAGTAGCGCTGCCTTCGGGCGGGTCGCTGGTGATCGATCAGGCAGAGGCGATGGTGGCCATTGATGTCAACAGCGGCAAGTCACGTGAGAACCGTGATGCCGAGACTACGGCCTACAAAACCGATATCGAAGCCTGTGACGAAGTATGCCGGCAATTGAAACTGCGTGACCTTGGCGGTGTCGTGGTGATCGACATGATCGACATGCACCAGGCCAAGCATCGTCGCGATGTGGAAACCCGGTTTCGCAACAACCTGAAGAATGACCGGGCGCGTACGCAGGTGCTGCCGCTCTCACGCTTCGGCATTTTGGAAATGACGCGCCAGCGTATGCGGCCGTCGCTGACCAAGTCCAACTTCACACCCTGTCCGCACTGCCAGGGTCAGGGACAAGTAAAAACCCCTGAAACCGTGGTGCTGGAAGTATCACGCCGACTGGCCATGGCCATGCACCGCAGCGAAGTGGCACGGATAGAGCTGACGGTCAGCCCCGATGTGGCGTTTCAACTGCTCAATCGTAAACGTGCTCAGCTTGTCGCCATGGAACAGCGGTACAACAAGCCGGTGATGGTTAGAGTCAGTGGTGGTGGCGGCATCGATTACATCGAAATCTCCTGCTTTGATGCTCGCAACGTACCGGTCACCATTGATAACACTGGCAAGCTCCCTGAGATGGAGCTTGAACAGATACAAGGCGGAGTGGAACTCCTTGCCGAGACCGAAGCTCTGGAGCAAGAACTTAACGCCGACCAGGAATCCGCCCAAGCCGTCCAAGACGTCGATACCCGCGCACCCATGCTGCGATCATCCGAGTCTGCACTTTCCAATGAAATGGAACCCCTGGCTACGGGATTGCCCCAGCAGGATGATGCTCAAAGTATTGGCTCTCTGCCCAGCAATGACGACGATGAGATGGACGATGATGAAACCACCATCGCCCCGCCTTCACGGCTTACCAGCTCCCCGCGGCCTGCTTCGGGCAAACAATCGGCAGTGCAGCCACCCCCGACCACCACGGACCAGGTGCCTATCCCCGGCAAATCCCGACGCGGACGCAGGGGACGGGGCGGACGTGGCCGACAGGATGGAACCAAGTCGGCTGAACCGTTGATGCCACAAAATGATTCACCCTCTCCGGCTGAACGAGAACCGATTGTTGATACGCGCAACTTGCAAACGAGGACTCCAGCAGTTGCATCTGAGCAAGCCCAGCCACGAATCGTGTCGGGGACCAGCAGCTTTTCTGATAACAGCAGCTTTTTCAATTCCGCAGAAAACATCAAACGAGCTGAAGTGAAGGTGAACATAGCTGGCAGCATGCCTGTTGCTGGAAATGTTGCAGGAAATGTCCCCGCAAACATCACGCCGCCAATCACCACGGAGCAAACCCCAAAACCGGTCACGGGAGGTTGGCGACGTAAGCGAGGCACACAGGGAACCGGGCTTGTTTATCCCCGCGTCGCTTCTCCTGCCCGGCCGCATGTGGCAGCGGTTCACTCCAACCCACATGCAGCTTCGACACCTGCTCCTGCCATCGTGCCCGCAGTGTCAGCCAAACCACCTGTCCCAAACACTGTCGCCCCTGCCAGGCCGGTCGCCTCCCATCAGCATGCTGCTCCGCCCAGACCCACGACCCCACCCCAACGCCCATTACCCCGTCAGCCGGGGAATCAGTCCAACCAGCAGCCTAGTTCCAGCCCTCAACAACGATCGCAGCAACGACCTCCACAAACCAATATTCAGCGACCAGCCGGTAACCAACCCAGGCCAAACATGCCCCAGCGGCAGCTGCCGCAGCGACAAGGTCAGCCGCAGCGACCGCAGCAATCTCGCCCCAACAATCCGCCTCGTTCGACACCAATGCCGCAGACCGGGACCGTCAACCGCACACCGCAAGCCCCCGCTGGCAACCCCAGCCGTGGGTATAAAAATGTCGCAGTGAAAAACCCCGACAAACCCCAACCCCAATAATGCATGTCCCGGTCCCAACAACCCGTCGTTTGATTGTGCTGGGCTCCACCGGCAGCATCGGTGTCAATACACTCGATGTGGCCCGTCATCTGCAAACCAGCGGCCTGATGGACCTCAAGGTCGTCGGGCTGGCCGGGGGACGTAATGCGGATCTGCTCATAAAACAAGCCCTTGAGCATCAGGTGCCAGCCGTGGCAGTGGCGGATGTGCATGCCGCCGAGGTGGTACAAAATGCACTGCCCGGGGTCCATGTATACCGTGGACCTGACGCAGCCAAAGAACTGGTTGAAAGCATACAGGCCACGGACCTGTCAGCTGCAATCGTGGGTAGTGCGGGTTTGGAAGCAACTCTTGCCGGGGTACGCAAGGGGATGCGCATCGGTCTTGCCAATAAGGAAACGCTGGTGGCTGCCGGGGCCTTGGTGACCCCGGAAGTTCGCCGCTGCGGAGCCACGCTCATCCCTGTGGACAGCGAGCACTCGGCAATCTTCCAATGTTTAGCGGGAATGGAAGAAAGTGGCCCAATGGCCCAGTTGCCAAGCGGCCGATTGAAAGAAACAACAAATTCGAAGATCGAAATTCGAAATTCGAACTTCACTTCTGCCATCAAGCGCATCGTACTCACCGCATCCGGCGGCCCGTTTCGCAACACACCCATTCAGGAAATGAACCGAGCGACCGTCGAGCAGGCTCTGGCACACCCCACCTGGAAGATGGGGGCCAAAATCTCCATTGACTCTGCCACGATGATGAACAAGGCTTTGGAGATCATCGAAGCCCACTGGCTCTTTGACCTGCCCGCGGATCAAATTGCTGTCATCATTCATCCGCAATCCGTGGCCCACAGTTTTGTGGAGTTCGCAGACAACTCGGTGCTGGCTCAGCTGGGTCCGCCGGACATGCGTACCCCGATTCAGTATGCCCTGACTTACCCGCAACGCATGGATGGCTGCAGCCGGGCGATGGACTGGGCCGCCATGTCGCACCTGGAGTTTTTCCAGCCGGATTTCGACAAGTTTCCAGCGTTGCGGTTGGCCTATGATGTGATTGAAGCCGGTGGCACTGCCGGGGCCGTGTTCAATGCAGCCAACGAAGCTGCGGTGGCAGCCTTCCTCGAACAACGCATCCGCTTTGGTCGTATAGTTGAGTTGGTAAGTGAAACATTGGCTGCCCTGACAATCCGGCCTCTGGACAGCCTGCAAACCGTACTTGAGGCCGACGCCCAGGCCCGTGAGTTTGTCCAGCAGCGACTGGGATCAGACCCTCATTGAGCCGATAATTCCTGTATATCAATCCTCAGCTTCGCAAGAGTAAATTCGACCATGAATGAACTATTCCCCGGCTTAAACTCAGTCACCGGCTTTCTGATGATCATTGCGGGTTTCGGCTTCATCATCTTTGTCCACGAACTGGGTCATTTTTTGGCCGCCAAAATGGTGGGCAT
>JAAUTM010000214.1 GCA_012031455.1 Phycisphaerales bacterium | reverse complement strand
AACGCCTGATCCTCTGCATCAACCCACCCTTCACCGCGCCTGTCGTTGTGGTGCAGCCTGCTCATCGGGTGTAGCTGTACCACTGGTGCCAAAGTTGAATAGTCGTGACAGATCCTCTTTCAACACCGGTTCCATTCGTCCGCCCCGGCCACGTACCTCCACCTCATACACCACCAGCATGTTCGTCTGATTATCAATTACCAGCAGCGACTCCCGGCCAGCAACACCCGTGCGGGTGGTCAGCAGCGTTAATTCCCCCTTGCTGCTGGTCATCGCTGCCTGGGCGCTGGGCCCATGCTTCTGCAGGTTCATCATTAACACCCCGGCCAGTATCAGGCTGGTCAGGGTAAGCAACGTGCAAGCTGCGGTCAGGCGGTTCATCGGCGAACTCCTAAAAATCAGCCAAATTCCATATTTTAAAGGACGCCAGATTCATCATGTCCGGGGAAAACTGTTTCCCGTTCAAACCCCGGACAAACCTTTATCATCGAACTTCGACGGGGGCCAGATCCTTGCCAAGCTCACGACGGTCGATCAGCTGGATGTCCTTGGTGGCAGTGCTCACCAGCAGGGTTACAGCCTTGGAGCTTTGGGTATCGATGATGTAAATCAGGCTGTCGTTGGCTCGGCCAGTGACTTCCCCGGCCACCATGATGTACTGGGCCTTGCCCATGCTGGCGGTTTGTGCCTCAGCCGGGGCGGGTACCAGCGAGGTCACCACCACAGCCACCAGCAATGCCAGATTCAGTGCGATCAAAGCCGTCAGCGTATTGCGGTTCATCTTCACAACCTCTCTGTAAAAAACAACAGCCATCCATCCGTTACAACACCCATTCCATCAGCCTGGTCAGTTCGGCAGGGATGGATCGGAAGGGACTGGGCAAGGTCAATCCCGGTGACCACGCCGGGAACTGAGAAAGCTCACCCCCAAGGCCGCCCCCGCCAGCACCAATGCCACAAAGGTCGCCATGCCCCATGATCGCTGCGGAGCCGGGCTTCCTTCCTGAGCGAGCATTGGCAAAAGCATCCACGCCTGGATCAAAAGATTGTGCATCATCGCATCATCATAACCCGCCGGGGTCCAAGGGCAAAATGCTTTTATTCCCCCGTGGTCGTTGCGGGCTTGTTTGGGCTGGTTGTGATGTAGATCGCTTGTGCTGGATCACACCGTTTTGGTGCCCGTGCCCCTTAGGGCCGGATGCGGAAGAATTTTCCCCACCGAGAACGCGGAGTACGCAGAGAAACCAGGAAAACATCATTGTCGGTCCGGGCAAGTCCGGGCACCATGACCATAAAAAAACGCCACAATGCAGGAGGCGCAAGGTGGCGTGGAGATGCAACGGAGAGGGCGGGATTCGAACCCGCGATACAGAGTGATACCCCGTATAACGGTTTAGCAAACCGTCGCCTTCAGCCGCTCGGCCACCTCTCCAGCGACGAACCGCTATCGTGGCAGACTCAGGGCTGAAAGTCAAACGGTTATGCTGTGCCAGTGGGCAAACGCATAGACAAGCCACAATCGGGAGGAAGCGGTCTTCCCTGAGGTTGATGCAGGTAAATACCCCTCCCTCGTATGTTATGAAGGCAATAGGTTCTGGTTCAATGACAGAGTTGATCCGGAAGACGCAGATCCCTTACGGTTGCGGCTCGTTAAACCAATCCTCATGCGCTTGCCTGAGATGAATTCACTTTTTTTCGTTTTTTTGCCAAGGCATGGGAAGATATGCACGGTGCTGGCGCCACTCATGGATAGTGGCGCATGATGTTTCATTCGGAGGTTCCTGAGTTGGAAGTCACGGATGCCGAATTGCTAGAGCGCGCCCAAGCCGGGGATGAGCAGGCATTGACCCTGCTGTTTTCGCGTCATGCACCCCGTTTGTACGAGCTTGCAGCCATGATGATCGGCCAGACCAGTGATGCGCAGGATGTCATGCAGGAAACGCTGCTGGCGATCTGGCGGCAACTGGGGCGATTCGAAGCTCGCTCGAGTTTTCGCACCTGGGCTATTGGCATCCTCATCCGTCAGGCGGCCCGACATCGGCGTAAGCTGGCGACCCGGCGGATGATGTCATGGTTTTACCCGCAGGTGATGATGCCTCGGCTGGCAAGGGTATGGACCCTGCCACCACTGACCACACTCAGGCACAGGTCGAAGCTCGGCTGGATTTGAATGTCTATCTGGCCAAGCTGCCTGAAGATCAGCGCATGGTCCTGGTGCTGCGGGAAATCGAGGGTTTGAGTTACGCTCAGATTGCGCAGTTACTTCAATTGCCAGCGGGTACGGTGGAATCGCGCCTGCATCGCGCCCGCACAGCTTTGCGTCAGTTGCTTGGCGAAGAATCGCGTCAAGGAGATGGAACATGAAACCCTGCAACCAAACCCAAAGGGTCATGGCTTTTCACGATGGTGAACTGACCATCGAAGAAGCCCGTACCATGCAGTTGCACGTAGCCGATTGCCCAGCCTGTCAGGCGGAGCTGACCGCGTTGCAAACGTTATCAACAGCCGTGCGGGAGCTGCCCCGGCCGGTGCTTTCGGGGTTGCAATTCACAGAGCTATTGCAGGGGATGAGGCAAAACGAAGAACGGGCGGAATGGCACCTGGCCTGGCGGCTGACGATGGCGGCAGCGCTGATCGTGGTCGTGTCATTGCTGGGACTGAACACTTCCACCACCACGGCTGCGGACAGTGCCCCGGCGTGGGAATTGACCATGGCCTGGGCTGATGCCGGTCGTCAGAGTGATGCCGTGGAATATCAAACGGCAAATTGGATTGTGGCCGGGTTGTCGGCACCACCTGCCACGGAGAACCAGCCATGAAAAAAACCCGGATCATGATCGGGCTGGTGTTTATGGTGGCGTTTGCGGCAGGGGTCTCTTCAGCATTATTGGCCCGGCAGTTTGCGGAGCCTGCCCCCCGGCCGCGTGGCCCGTGGATGACGGCTGAGCTTAAGCTCACACCTGAGCAGGAAAAACAGATGCAGGAGATTTGGGGAACGCTGGGTCGATCCGGTGGGCATGAGGAAAGTGAAAATCGCAGGGCATTGCAGAAGCAGCGCGATGATTCGATCAAGGCCTTGATCCCTGCGGAACGTCAGGCGGATTTGGAAAAGCTGCTGGAGGATTACCAGCGGCAGATGAATGAACTTTCGCAGCAGCGCAAGCAGAGGTTTGAAGCTGCGGTGGAAAAGACCAAGGCCATGCTCACGCCTGAGCAACGGGAAAAGTTTGAATCAATCCTAGCCCGGCGGCCCGATGGACCCCGGCGTGGGGGACCGCATGGCCCCGGAAGTATGGGTGGCTCCGGCCCGAAACCCGGGTGATGGGCCTGGTCGGGCACCTGAGCCGATGGCAGCGCCTGAGCATTGATGATGCATGGGGTGGGAAAAATCATGAATCAAGGGAATCATTTCAAGTCACGCATGGGCTTGATGAGATAGCGCACTTGGGAACAAACCCTCATTTAAGGAGAATCATCATGAGGATGTCGCAACGATTGGGTTGGCTGGCCGGGATGGCCCTGGCGGTGGGAATGGCAAGTACAGCAGTGCTGGCGCAGGAAGGTGGCAGGCCTGAGCGAGGCGCGATGGTGAGCGCACGGCTCAGCGTGGTGGCGAAGATCGCGGGGGCGATATGGAAGCCCGCCGGGCGGAGATGCAGAAGCGCATGGCTGAGCGTATGAAGGAAAACCTGGAAGCGACGGACGAGGAGTGGACCTTGCTGCAGCCGCTGCTGGAAAAAGTGCAGACCTTGCAGATGCAGGCTCGGGGCGGGCAGGGCATGATGGGTGGAAGGCGTGGCGGACCCGAAGCAGGACCCCCGCCCGGCGATGCTCGATCCAACAATGCCGTGGCCAAAATCCAGCAGGAACTGCGTGCCCTGCTGGAAAACAAGGATGCGGACCCGGCGCAGATCAAGACCAAGCTCGAAGCTCTGCGCAGCGCCAGGGAAAAACAGAAAGCAGAACTGACCACCGCCCAGCAAGCCTTGCGCGAAGTACTCAGCCAGCGTCAGGAAGCACAACTGGTGATGATGGGTATTCTGGAGTAAACCGAGTGGTCAAGTGCGGTAGGGTGGGTCAAGCGAGTCCGCGAGCGGACCCACCAGCATCGTGCACCAGCCCGCAGCGCAAGCGAGGGGTATGTCAGAGCCGCGAACGGAAGTGAGCGGTTGAATGAAGTGGTCAATGGAGTAGTAGATCCGGACCTTCGAGGACGAAGGTCCGGCGTGGATGTTTCCTGTACAAACTTTGATGGAATGTCGGATGAGTCGGCCCCGGATTGGCATCCGGGGCTATGAGGCGGGGTTCTGCGGTCCGCGGATTGTATGTTCCTTGTTTGGCGGGTTTCTCGGATTTCTCTGCGATCTCGGCGGCGAAAATGATTCCTTCTTATCCGGCCCT
>JAAUTM010000213.1 GCA_012031455.1 Phycisphaerales bacterium | reverse complement strand
AGCCGCAGCAGGCACGGGACGATAGCCGCACTGCCATCCACGAGGAAGCTTTGATCCTGCCTAGATGCGCTGACCAAGGACAACGTTGAGGCCGTGTCTACCAGTATGCTGGGAAGAAAATCCAAATAGCTTTGGGCATTGGCGATCGAAGCCGCATCCCAAGCTGTGCCAAAAGTGATGTTGTTACCAGCGTTCAGCGAGTTGGCGTAACGCACGGAGTAATCGCTGCCGGTCAAGAAATCGTTGGTGTAGTCATAAACAATTTCCCAGATAGCGATCTGCAGCCCTGCAGCTTTCTGAGCATTGGTTTTGAAAGAAGCGTCGGTGCCGTAGTAGCCCCACAGCTTGGTGATCTGCTCGGCCTGCGTGGCGTTGATATTAATGGTACCGCCCAACTGTGCTTCATCTACCTCTTTTACTTCATAGGAGCCGGTCTGGGCTTGCTGTACCAGCTCAATGCAGAGTGTGTAAAAGATACGGTTGGCAGCCGAAACCAAGGGAATACCATCGCCAGCATAGTTGTTGTCGGCCCCAGCCACATTGCTGCGTTCCCACTTCAGGAAAGCACCGTAAATGTCACCAGTAGAATGTGTCGTGGTATCCGGAAGGCGATAGTAAACCTTGCCGTAGTCAGCACCGCTGGGTACCACTCCTTTATAATCCATCTTGACAAAATCAGGTGATGCCTCAGCCGCACCTGCTGTTGCCAGCACGGTCATCCCCACCCCAATCAGAAGATTCTTCACGTTCAACCCCATGACATCGTCTCCCTCGGATACCTAGTATCCCATGATGATTCTGCACAAGGCAATTGCCTTGGCATCCCTGTAAACAGTTTCGCCCCTGTACATTCAGGAACAAAGTTCCGCCCAGCCGGATGCAGGAAATATATCCCCGTTGGCTGACAAAGCAAGGTAAATTTCCTTCTCAACGTATCAGGAAAATCCTTAGATGCTTTTCGACACGAGCAAGGCTCATTCCAAATCGCTCAAAAACACCTTAGATCTAGGGCTTTTTGAGTAATCTCATTTACGGGAAAATCGCCCTTACACAATGCTAACTATGTTGGAAATTGGTAAATTCGTGATTTCAGCTTGCCCATGGGGAAAAGTTTGAGCTGATTTCAATTCCCGCCCTCAGGCCGTGGTTGTGAAGAATGGTACTGACAATGTGCAGACTGGTATAGCCTTGGAGGAGGTAAGTTTACCCAAGTTAACAAAAGGAAAGAGGGCTCTGAAAAATCCCTCTCCCCGCGAGAGAGGGTGGCCGAGTCCGCGAGGCCGGGTGAGGGCCGATGAAGAAAAGGCCTAGAAATACAGTAGGACCAAACGCTTTTCCGCCCTCACTCTACCTGCGATGCGGATATCCTAATGCGAAGCAGGTCTCCTGCCTCTCCCATGGGGAGGGGATTGTTCAGAGGGTTCGAAAGTTTATCCACCTGCCCTTTCAACACACGGCAAGAATGGAGTCAAAGGGGTTGGTGGTGAATTTCGCCACACCGAGACTGCGGTATAATCCGCATGCAAGCTTGCGGGGGATGTGTAGCACTTGCAGTCAGGAATTGTACCCGCTGCCATTTGCCGCCCCACGGCTTCATCAAATGGGAGTCATTTCATAATGGGGCTATTCGGTAAACAAGAACCAGAGATGGTTGAGACCAGCGGTCACATGCTTCGTTGCCAGATCTGCGGACATGATTACTTCTGGCAACGTGAAGCTCAACTCAATACTGCTGTGGCAACGTTTTTTAATTTTGACTGGGCAAATGCGACCGCAACCTGTTATGTCTGCGATGGTTGTGGTTACATACACTGGTTCCTTCCCAAGCAATAAAGTACGCAGCCGATATTTGCAAAAATGGCGCTTTTTAATTCGGCCATACCAGCTGTATCTTCATGTTACCTCCGGTCAGATCAACAAGAATTGAGAAGCACTCGAAGGTATTACTCGACAGTTGACCACCGACACGGTATGATACCGACAGCATTAGTACCAACCAATGCGGACATCCATTCGCCCGGGGAGAAAACGTATGTTCACTGCTAAGATTTTAAGTTCACTGGCTGTCGGTGCATTGGGTTTGGTGACACTTACGACGCTGAATGCTCAAGCCGATACCGTTGTCAACAACCCTTATCTCGATGATACAGTCATTCCTCTGGCTCTCCCAGCCGATTATGTTCTCGGGTTTAATCTCAAGAATACATCAAATTCGCCCGCAGACATCAGTATTACCATGCCGGTTACGTTCTTTGACCAGAACGGCGAACCGCTCGCAGCAACCCAAGAGCCGGGTACGATGAAGATCAGAAAGATCGTTGATAGAGATTCCCGTTTCAACTATCAAGCGATCAGCGGCGAGCCTTTTGCAGATGAGTTGGAAATCACTATCCAACTTTCGCCCGTCGAACTTAACAACACTCTCTTTGGTGATAGTCTACGCTATGGTTACATGAGTTTCGATATTCACGGCCTAAACATTGAGCCTGATCAAAGTGTCTTTACAGCCATCGACTTTGTTCCTTCAAATGCTCTGGCTGCGATCGTCTTCTTAAACAACGGGATGGATCCGCAAAACACCGGGTACCTGCTCCCCAACGTCGAGACAGCCTGGTTTACGGGTTCCACCTACACCGGCGACCTTCTCTATTCCGACGACTTCGGCCCCAATCGAGTGCTTGCCATGTCATACCAGACCATCCCGGTGCCTGAACCTCAGACTGCCCATCTTCTGGCTGCGGGTCTTGGATATCTGCTGCTCCTGAGCCGAGCCTAGTACGCCTTGATCGGGCATCCCTGGCTAGCGGGATCGGAAAAGATATTTTTTGTCTCATCGACCCGGTTCTGAAAACATATATTGACAGACCCTTGCGGTCCCGCCTGAAACCAATGCTCCGTGCCGGGCTGAACTGAGTACTGCTGGCCGACATTCAATGCGACTTCCTGCTTTGCTGTGTAGTAAGATTCCTTGGCTTTCGGTATCGCAATGTCTTTGGTGGCGTTCCCGGCCACATATACTTTTGTCATGCCATACAACACACGAATCGTTTCTTCCTTTCCCTGCTCATTGTCATAGGAGGGATGCATATGCTGGGGCAGCGTCTGGTTGGGTAGTAATATCAAGAGTGTGATCCGCAATCGGGGTGACCGAAGGATATCAATGAACGCAAAACCCTCTTTGCGTATATCGCCGAGTCCGAAATCATTGACAGCCAACTCGGCTACCTCCTCAGGGGTTACCGGAAATCCACTTTTCACGAGCAGTTCTTTGGCTTCCTGCAGGCATTGCTGTATGTTGATATCCATTAAGAAGTACCCCCAACTCGAAGTAATTGATGGATTGATGTACTGAATGTTTCAAGTATCAAACAACAAGACGCAGCTCCGGCATCGATCACCCCGCGTGACCGCTCTCCCAACCGGCTGGATCGACCTACTTTGGCGACCATGTTCTCGGTTGCATCCCTGCCATCTCGTGCTGCCTTGGTCATCGCAGCCAAACACTGTGAAAAATCCTGACCATCGCGCAGGGCATGCTGGTAGCACTCTTCGGCTGGAAACAGGACATCCACCAACGTCTTGTCGCCGGGCTTAGCCTGACTGATACTGATCACGCCGGCTTTTGATGCAGCAAGCATCCTGCCAAATACCGATGCGTCAATGGATTGGACCCCATCACATTCTTTGGCCATGGATCGAAAGAACATCCCATACAATGGCCCCATTGAACCGCCGATCTGAGTCATTAATACTTTCGAGAGTGTCTTGAGCCCCGTGGTCAGATTGTTGTCCACAGTCAATTGTTCACCACATAGCATAAATCCCTTGTTCATATTAATACCATGATCTCCATCGCCGATTTTACCGTCGATATCGCTGAGGTATTGTTTATTGGCTGCAATCGTGGCAATCAACTCATGGAGTATTGCGATGCCGTCCTGATTGGTAAATGTTGTCAACTTAGTCTCTCCGAAACTGTTTAAATCCCATGGATTCGGCTTCGTAATCAATACATTCTTTCATGCTCTCATCAAGCTTCATGATCGTCAATGTTGCCCCGGCCATCTCCAGCGAGGTAAAGTAATTACCCACATAGGGTACGTAGACGCTGATTCCTTTATCGGCTAGAATCTTTTCAACTTCATGATACAGAATGTATAGTTCCATCAACGGGGTTGAACCCAGGCCGGATAGTAAAACAACCACTTCGTCACCAGTGGCAAACGGAAGATCCTGCAGAATAATATCCGTCATCTGACGGGCCATGGCGGAGGCGGACTTCAAATCAGTCACTTCAATACCCGGTTCGCCATGATGACCAATACCAACTTCCATTTTTCCTCATCAATTGGTTGAAATTCGGATCGGCCAATTCCGGAATGGTGCATGGGCCGTTCAGTCCGA
>JAAUTM010000212.1 GCA_012031455.1 Phycisphaerales bacterium | reverse complement strand
TCCGATAGGCCAGCCCGCGGAAATAAACATCATCCGGGTCCAGACCTTCCTTCTCCAGCATGGGAATATCAAAGTGCTGATAGCAGTCGCTCCACAGATGTAAACATTTCAGATCAGCTCGCAGATTCCATCCAGCGCGATGGACCCCGAACACGCCATGATCCTCTCCGCAGTAGCCGTAACCCTGGCGCTGCATTTGTGCCATCAGTGACAGGTGCGCCAGATACATCGATTCGATGGCCGCCGCAGACTCGGGATGCGGGCGCGTAAACACCAGCAAATCCGCCTGGTCCGCTGTCACCGTGTGCGCAGCACTTTGAGATGGAGTCTGGCGGTAATGGAACTTGTCACTGGACAAATTGAAACTGCTGTCCAGGAAAATGCCTGACAGGCCGATGGCATCATGGGCATGTTTCCAGCAGTCCAGCCAGTATTGCCTGACTCCCGGATGACGCAGATTCACCACCGCAAAACAGTGGGCGATAGTGATCCGCCTCCACCGATCCGCTGGGATCACGTACCAGCGCATCCGCCTGCCGAAACAGTTTGTATGCTTCCGAATCCCTTGGCGGGTACAGCTGCACCGGATGGGGTATGCCAGTGATGGGGGGGTCAAAAAAATGACTGCCTAGCGTGGACAGGGCCGTGTTACCCCACATACGCACCTTGGCCCCGCCCTGACTCGCGGTCTGACAAAATTCATGCAGCGCCTGCTCCCCCACCACTTCCGCAATCTTCCAGTCCAGCGTACAGCACATGTTCGACAGGCCATACACATTCATGTTGTTCTGGAAAAAGTTGGCGATTTCAATCGTCTTTGCCCCCCGCTTCCAAAAGCGCAGGCAACCCCTCCTCCCGATAGCGTTTCATGTCCGGCGGGCCCCATTCCTCAATCATGCCCGTGGGCCCGATCCGCTCCATCCGCATGCCCGCCTGCTGATGCAGATGTGCATACACCAGCTCACGCATCGCCTCATGGCAATTGGCGCGATCCACATCCTCCAGCCCTGCCTGCTCCCAGAAAAGTACTTCCATCGGTGCTGATGACAGTGTCAACCCCAGGTCCGCACAATGCTCATGCAAATGCAACAGCAGGTCCTGGCCGGGGTTTTTCTGGATCAGTGTCCGTACATGATGCACCTGCGTGGCCCAGGTGATCAAAACCCCTTGCCGACCAGCTGTGAATGTGAATCCCTGCAAATGCGTCTGCAACGGCTTGAACTGGAATACGTTGGGATTACTGATCCCCGGCAAATACCACTCGCTGGAATAGGAATCCGCAACGTTGTTAAAGCGTGTCACCGTCGGTTGGGCGCCACGCAGCCAAAGCTCGCTGCCGGTCACACTTCCGCCCGGTTCCCATGTGGACAAATCCAGCAGCTTATACTGCGCGATATCCGCAGACTGATATTGATATTGATACCCAAATCCCTTACACACCCGCTCGCCAAGCTTGCGCTGCACCGGCCAGAGCGACAGGATCATCTTGGTCCCTATGGCCGGGATGGTTTCCCGCTTCCCGTTGCCCACCCGGTAACGCGATCGCACCGTGTGCAGCATGAACTCCATCGGGCCATCATCGATACGATCACAGACCAGTTCCAGGTCCAGTCCCCCGGCTTGTCGCGGGCTGATGCCTGACAGCCGCCAGTTGACCAGCCGAACCCCATCGGGGCTGCGCAGCTCCACGGTCATGGGCATTTCCGCAGAGCGCAGGGATATCCCCGAAGCTGTCTGCACCTGACCGATGCCCAGCCAGTGGTCCTGGTCCATGAGCAGTTCCAGACGCATACCGTCCAGATCAAGGATGCGAATTAAAGAGCCTTGCTGCCCGCTGGTCTCCCCATTGGTTTTGGTGACCGTCTGGTGCTTGGGATGATTGTCGGACTGGATCATAAACTTGCCATTCTCTCTTTAAATTTTTGATGGCATGCCCACCAGGCCAAACCCGACCTGATACCAAGGCAACACCACCACCCACCTCTGTAAGAAACCCTCTCTAAGTTGTCGCGATCAGGGATACCATGGCTCAGGCTTGGTATCTGTTGGTCCCATACCAAACCCCATCTTGCTCTTGGCAATGGTCATCACATGCCCATCTAAAAAGAGAACATTGACCAGCCCCGCGGTGTTGTTGTTATCTGGGAATTGTGCTGCAGCCTGCGCGTCATGGCGACGGCCATTGGCACGACTTGGTTCATACCAGACTGCATCCCGGGCGTTGGCATCCATGGTGATAAATGTCGCGCTGGGCTTGCGCACTTCATCAATACGATGAAGTTGCTTGCCGCTTTCATATCCACCGGGCGATAGATGGTAATTTTTTGAGAAATCGCTGGGTTCATCAGCATGCAGTTGCGCGACACTGGTAGGACAGGTCAGCGGCTTGATCATGTGGCGAGGGAAATAAAACGGCCAGTATGTAAAATTAGGAAACCCAGCAGCTTGCATCAACACATCGTAGTCCACTCCCAGATAAGGCAGTATTTCCTTACCCCATTTGGGCCAGAAGAGATGGCTGGGGCCATAATTTGGAATGATAAAGCCCCGGTTATCCGCACCGTAGGAGGCCATGCCCAAACCAAGCTGACTCTGGTTAGACAGGCATGTTGTTTTCTTGACAGCTTCTCTTGCAGCCCCTAATGCAGGCAATAACAGCGCTACCAGCAAAGCGATGATACTGATAACTACCAGCAATTCAACAAGCGTGAAACCCGAGCGACGCGACTGTATGTGAGATGTGTACATGATGATGCTCCTTGATAATGGTTGTTATCGTAGGGCCCATACTAATCCTGATTGGGCTACCAAGCCCTGAAACAGTTGAATACCTCGTGTATGCTCATCTCAAAGCTCCCGCAAAGTTCATCGGTACCCAAACATTATGGACGTGGTAATATAATCCTTTCATTGTAGAAGTAGGTTAAACCGAAACCAACATGGCCATCGTTGTAGAGAATCGGGCGTTGGCCATCCAGAGAATGCTGGGTTGTTGTTTTGTAATTACCATTGCCGTAGTCCAACGCGCCGCCATCCCCCCAAAACGACATGGTTCCGCCATAAAGCAGGGCGTTATTAAGGGTAGTTCCCACGGCACACATTGCCATTGGAGCCAGTGTTCGTGTAGGCCAGCCGTATTTCCCATCCATCGGCGAAACAGAAACTTGTGCCGGGTGCCTCAGGCCTCCACTACCTGCATACTCTATCCCTGTGGGGTTCATCGTAGTTAAGGTGACAGCACGATACGAGAAGAGACCAGCGATTTTGTTCAAATACCAGAATACCTGATTATTCGGAGTGATCTTATCCGTGGGACACCAAAGACCACCCTTATATCGGGAATGAGATGTCCATTCAAAATCAATATAGCCTCCCTTGGTCAGCCGATAGTTCCATCCGGCCGCATTGAAACCAATCCATGGGTCGGTGCCGGTATACTCCTCAGGATCAACGGTATTGGGCGAGCGATGCTCAGGGTAATAATCTTTGTAACTATGGGCATATGACACGACAGCTACACCAAACTGCCTCATGTTCGCCATGCATTGCGATCGAACTGCTGTTTCACGTGCTTTGGCCAGTGCTGGTAAGAGCAGAGCTACCAGCAACGCAATAATGCTGATGACCACCAGCAGCTCGATGAGCGTAAAGCCAGGCCGCCATGGCTTATGGTGTAAGCAGCACTTACTACTATCTGATAATTGATCCTTGGTATTTATCATCACACAAAAAACCTTGCTTTAAAAATTATGGTCGAACAGGCTCGACGGGACCGGGGTTCCCCGGGCGAACTTTTACAGACATGGTGGCCGGTGCTGCCGGATCCGATGATTTAATCCATTGACTTTCCGGCGCTCCGGGACGTTTGATCTGCAACTCGGTTGACTTGATATTGCTAATCAGCATGGCCTTGTGAGTATCGTTTTCAGCAGATCCAGCTTCACTTTGATGTTGAAGGATCTGCTTGGCTGCTTCCGGCGAATATCGCTCCAGATAACCCACAAAAGGTTCGCTGCCACCATCCGTGAACAGCATTACTTTATAGACAGGCTGACCATCGCGTTCAAAGGGCATCAGTCCTGCCTTATCCATAAACCAGGTTTTCCCATCATGACGGTGTAATAAGCCATTCCCCTGGGTGCCAGCGGAGGGATTCATAGTCTTGTAGACCACAAAGAGGGCAGTCGCCATCAACAAGAAAGAGATGACTGCTACCAATCCCTGATTACGATTAAATACCTCGCGCAAACTCATAGATTAACTCCAGAAATATACTTCGGTACAAAAATATTATGGACGGGGTAATGTGATATACTCATTGGCGAAATAGGTAATCCCGTAGGTCACATGGCCATCGTTGTAGAGAATCGGGCGATGCCCCTCCGTGGAATGCCGGGTGGTGGT
>JAAUTM010000211.1 GCA_012031455.1 Phycisphaerales bacterium | reverse complement strand
GGGATCGGCCTCGGAGCAGCGTCCCACAGCCGTGGTTTGTCACCATGACCAGGTGGCCATCTCCGCATATCGGGCATTTTACGAAGCAGGCATCAGCATCCCTGGCGACATATCTGTCGTCGGTTATGACAATCTGCCCGAAGCCGGATACATGGCACCGCCGCTAACCACTGTGGACAATCAGGTTCAGCAGCAGATGCGCACCCTGGTCAGTCGTTTACTCGAACGCATTGAAAATCCTCATCAAACAGTGCAGCAGGTCATCATTCGACCCACTCTGGTGGAGCGGGCCTCAGTTCGAACATTTGCGTGAATCGGGACACCATTTTTCAAAGGAGGATTTGCCATGGTACGAAACAATATGAGTCTGAAGTTGCTGACGCTGGGAGCATCGTTGTGTGTCGGAGCATTGAGCATGGGGGCCGCTCAGGGGGAGTTGCTGCTTTATGAAGGCTTCGATTACACCGCCGGCGAAACACTTGCCGGTAAGAACGGGGGAACCTGGGATACCACGCGAGCTTGGGCCACGGGAGGGTCGTCCAACGGCAGCATCAATAATGCCACGGTCGTACCGGGACTGAGCCTCAGTGATTTCCCCGTCGTGGGCAATGCTGTTGAAGTGGTTAATAACAACAACAACGGGGGAAATTACAGCGCTTACATCGCAGGCAGGCAGTTGCCGTCCACGCTGAGCGTTGCTACACCCAGTGATGTTTACACCAGTTTTTTATTCGAGCAGCGACAAAGCGGTTCCTGGGCTAATGAAAGTCATTTGTCCCTCGCGGGTAAGCCTTTCAGCGGTGGTCAGCATATGATCAGTCGACCGGTGACGCTCTGGGGTGGAAACCCACACAATGCTGCCGTCGGTGCGGACAACGGCACGGGGAGTGCCTCGGGTGCTTTGGTGCAAACGAATACAACATATCTGGTGATCAGCAAGTTCTCCAATATCAACGGCCCTACTTTCAGCAGCAACACCGCAACCATGTGGATGCTCGGGGTATCGGAATGGGACGCCATCAAGTACGGCACCATTGATGAAACCTCCCTCGACAATCACAGTCTGCTGAAAGTTACACATACCCCTAACAATACCTTCGTTGTGACCTTGGATAACAATCAATATCTACGCTTATGGACAGCCACTGATTGGGGTATCAATAGCCGCGCGGCTTTTGATGAAATCAAAATGGGTACATCTCTGGATCAGGTGATCGCGCCGATTCCCGAACCGGCAACCTTTGTGCTGCTGGCCATGGGTGGGATTTTGCTTATGCCACGTCGCCAAAACGTACGGAACTGAATCATGATCAATGGGTGCTCACCGGTGAAAGCCGCTGATCACCTTTCCCGCACCTCTGTAATAAGGAGTGTCGCATGTCACGCTCACGTACAGGTTCACGCGGCTTTACTTTGATCGAGCTGCTGGTAGTCATATCCATCATTGCGCTACTGGTAGCATTACTGTTACCAGCCTTGGCTTCAGCGCGAGAGGCGGCCAACAGCGCTAAATGTCTGGGGAACCTCCGGCAGATCGGCCTGGCATTCCAGCTTTATGCAGGTGATAACCGGGACTTTATTCCCAGTGTCTATAAACCTTGGTATTCCGGCCCCAAATGGTTCGATGATGAAAAGCTGGGTCAGTATATTACTCAGACCAGCAAAGTATTCATTTGTCCGACAGACCAGAATCCCGACAGCGATAATGAATTCAAATATAGCTATGCCTACAACTGTGGTGCTAGATATGGATACAACGACACATGGGGGTATGGACTGCGAAAAATCACCGCTTGGGATCGGCCCAGCAATGTTGCTTTGGTAACCGATCAGGGAGATCGACAGAGCGAGCATCGACATGAACTGGAAAGTGCCGGTAATCATACAAATAATGGTCCGTTCACTCGCCATGGGCGCGGAATCAACGCTACATTTTTTGATGGTCATGGTGGGATACTCTATAACACTGAAAACAACCTCCAGTCACAGAGTTCACCGGTTTGGGCAGAGGGGGGCAATGTCTGGGGGCGTTACACCTGGAATCCATGATTCGCAAAAGCGCACTTTGACAGATCCCTTTCCACGCATCAGAGGGATGCCCAGTCGCACGAGAATGGCAGTATGGAATATCGGAGTTTGATGTGCTAATTGATCCTTTCTATATAAACCCGCAATAGTATTCTAATTCCGCTGTGCTCCGGTGATTATCGATCAATAAATCACTGCAGCGTCATTTATCGGGATTGTAAGTTCTGATTTCCGTTACTTACCGCTCCGACAATACCCTCCATTTAGCAGGGAGGGTATTTCAAGGGATCGAACATCATTCACCTTCATATCTTGTTGGAATGAAGGTACATTGCTATGATTATCCGTAATTCAGCACTATTACGGTGCATGAGTATCTTCATCATGATGGGAGTTACGATGATCGTTCAAGCAAGGGAATTGACCATTCAAGGCGATCAGTTTTTGCTGGATGGCAAGCCGTTCAAGCCCTGGGGGATTCGGGTGGCCAGCGCCAGCCAAACGGAAGAAGATACCCGACATCTGATCGAGCAGTTGGATGAATACCTGGCACATGGCGTCAACGCCATCACGGTGTTCTATCAGGGTAGCAGCGGGGGATATTCGAACCCTTTTTCCGCCGATGGGAAACAGATTGACCCAGGTCACCAGAAACGAATGGAGGAAATCATTCAGGCGGCAGCCGCCAGAAAGATGATGGTCATTGTGGGGGTATTTTATCAGCGTGCCGCCGTGCCATTTAAGGATAAAGACGCTGTACGAGAGGTACTGCGCACCGTAACCCGCAGCCTGATTCCCTACCGCAACCTGATCATTAACATCGCCAATGAGCAGAACTCCAAGAGCTATCAGAAGATGTCACTGATCTGGGATGTCAGCGATCCGCAGACGATCATCGAGTTATGCAAAGTGGTGCATGAGGTGGATCCCAAACGGCTGGTGGGTGGCGGGGGATACAAACACGAACTGAACGAGATCATCGGCCTCTCCGATGCGGTGGATGTATTACTGTTTGATACCGACAGGACCAACCCCGGATCGGACGAGTTGTATGCGCGCTTCCGTGCTGCAGGGATCACCGGTAAACCGATCGTGAATGTCGAGACCTTCGGTGGCTGGACCAAGCAATTCCTGCCTCAGGGGGTGTTTTCTGATCAAGTCAAAGATGCCTATTTTGCGGAAATCGAAGCTGCCAGCCGTTGTCCGGGATTATCTGTTTTCTTCCATAACAACCCCTGGTGCCAGGGACTTGCGCAGGGGCTGCTGCGCCGGTATGACCTGGGTGGGCAAGGAACGGAAAGTGACCCCGGCATGCGCTGGTATTTTGAAAGGGTCCGCACCACGGCCAAATCGCCAAGCCATTGAAGTGTCTGGGGATTTGCAGTATCGGGGCGATGCACCGGGCGGCCATGATTAAGACATTATGTCAGCCACTTGCCCCCTGCTGATGAATGTCATAATCTGGCTGATTATGAGTACATCAATATCTCAGGCACCAATAAATATTGTTTATCTGCATTCACATGACACAGGGCGGTACATTCAGCCTTACGGTTATGCGTTGCAAACGCCTCACATGCAGAAGTTCGCGGAGCATGGGGTGTTGTTTCGACAGGCGTTTTGCGTGGGGCCGACCTGCTCACCGAGCCGGGCCGGGCTGCTCACCGGACAGTCGGCCCATTCCAGCGGGATGCTGGGGCTGGCGCACCGTGGCTGGGGCTTGACGGATTATAAGCAGCACCTGTTGCACACGCTCAAAGCCCAAGGGTATCACACCGCTCTGGCGGGATTGCAACACATCGCCCACGGGCCTGAATGCGCGACAAAAGTTATTGGCTACGATCAGGCAATACCTTGGAATAACAGCTATGCCCAGGTGACAGACAATGCGATCACTATTTTACGGGAACGAAAAGACAAGAATCAGCCGTTTTTTCTCTCCGCTGGTTACCTGCTGACTCACCGGACCAACAAGAAGGGTGAGAGTGTGCAATGGCACTGCCATGAGGATTCGCCGCTGGGGGACTCGCGCTATGTGATGCCCCCGGCCCCGCTCCCCGATACGCCCATCACCCGCAAGGACTTTGCCGATTTTGCCGTGTCGGCGAAAAGGCTCGATGATCAGTACGGCCAGATCCTGCAAACCCTCGAAGATACGGGCCTGGGCCAAGAACACACTGGTCATTATCACCACCGATCACGGGATCGCTTTCCCGCACATGAAGTGCAACCTGACCGACCATGGGACGGGGGTCTTGTTGATGATGCGCGGTCCACAGGCCAGCGGCTTTACCGGTGGCAAAGTGGTGGACAGCATGGTCAGCCACATTGATGTGTTCCCCACTCTCTGCGACTTGCTGGGCATCGCAAAACCCTC
>JAAUTM010000210.1 GCA_012031455.1 Phycisphaerales bacterium | reverse complement strand
ATACCCAGTTGCCCAGAACGAAATACCACCTCCAGCTGAGTCCATTAGATTCCATAATATGACATTTTTCACATTCTTTGCTCTAATTGATCCAGCACAAAGCATAGCAAACCCTGTTTGCATAAAGTAGACTAAGGCCCCAGCATAAATTAAAAAGAACGCATTCAGCCCAGATGCCCGTGCCATGCCGATGATGGCCCGTGGTCGGATGATGGAGAATGCAATGGATGCCGGCGCCAGCTTCGAGCAGAAGCCCTTTTTTGAATATCACCTTTACACCCTGCCCCGACCGGCGACGATCGATCAGAACAGCACCCAGCAGATCGCACTCTTTGATACCAAGCGCGGGGTCAAGATCGAAAAAATGATGGTGTACTACGGCCTGCCCGGAGATGCCCGTTGGTGGGTGTTCCCTCGCCCGGCCACGGATCGCAACCTTGGCCAGGGTGGCGACAAGAAAGTGGATGTGTACCTGCAATTCCACAACAAGGAAGCGGATGGTTTGGGCGTGCCCCTGCCCAAGGGCAAGGTGCGGGTGTTCAAGGCGGATAAGCCAGCGATGACGGATGTGAAACTCGATGCCACCGGCAAGCCGGTCGGTCCCGCAGCCATGGGTTCGCTGGAATTCGTTGGTGAAGACCTCATCGACCACACTGCGAAAAACGAGAAGGTGCTGGTGAAGATCGGCCAGGCGTTTGATGTCACCGGCGAGCGCGTGCAGAGCGATTTCAAGGTGGACAACAACCAGGACTGGATGGAGGAAACCTTCCGCATCACCATGAAGAATGCGAAAAAAGAACCCGTGAAAGTGGTGGTGCGCGAGAATCTGTACCGCTGGGTCAACTGGCAGATCACGCAAAAGAGCGATGAGTTTGAGAAGGTCGATGCCCGCACGGTGCATTTCGTGGTAACCGTCCCACCCGAAGGCGAAAAGGTGGTGACCTACACCGTGAAATACACTTGGTAATACACCGCTTCACGAAGTGACATGGATGCCCATGAGGCATCTACCATCAAACAACAAAGCCCAGGCATGGCCCCCCGGAAATGCCTGGGTTTTTCATTGTTTGGATAAACCGCGCATCAATGATCAAGAGTAAATCGATTGGAACGGAAGCGGTGAATAAAATAGGAATCAACAGGTTAATGCACCCAAGCAAGATTTCATGAAAGCCGCATCAATAAACGCCGATGATTGATGTGTTGAGGTTGATAATTATGAATCATGGTATATAGTCAATAGATGCAATCGTCCGGTGCCGCAGGTCGGCTCGATAGGGGAAACCCGCCGGACACCAACCACTACGAGCCTCGGCCTTGATCGGTCGAGGCTCTGTTTTTTCAAATTTCTCCACCAGCAAATGCAACTCGCTTTCCGGCGGGAATACATGTAAGCGAGAAAATGGCCGATCGACGAGTTCGTGGCGAGACCAGATCGCATGGGAGATTTTGGTGAAAAATGGATATTCAATGTTCTTCATTTTGAAGACACGATAAATGTTATAAGCACACAAATCCGCCAGTTGTACCCCGTTGGACAATTCACTACGAACAAACATCGGCATTTCACAGATATGCCGCAACCAGGTATTGCGGGCGGTTCCCTTGTCCATGATGTATGCGTGTTTCATGGCAAGAGTACGGTTTTCCTGCACTGTCATGTCGTCGGTCACCATCAGGGCCTGATGCTTGGAGTGCTGCGTACGCATGAATTGTTCGACGGTTTCAAGCAATAGCTCCCATGCCTTGCGATGCAATTTGGCAGGGTCCATGTAGTCGTGAAGGCACCGTTTATCGACAATCACGGCGAAGATCGTCATGTGATGGTGGCGGAGCTGTTCAAAATACAAATCAACCAGTTTTGTCAGTTCAACATCGGTGATATGAGTAAGAAAGGGTCTTTTAGCGCGTTCTTTGGGAATCCGAATCCAGTTGGATTTGATCTCGCAATCCGCCAGTTGAAGTTTCAATCGCGTGTTGCGGTGGATCAAATCCATCAACATCGATTTGTGTCGGTTGATCGTTTTTTCAAAACCGTGCCAGCGGTGTTCGAAAAGACTCACAGCGGTAAGCACATACACTGGATCTCCGTTGATGGTGGAACCGTCGGCACGGGGTATGGCAATTCTTGGATCACGATTACCAGCCTCATCCACATAGAAGAAATACATCAGCGCACCTTGGAATAAACCCGTGGCTTGATGGATTTACCGCCGGGAGCGGAAACGCCTGCCCAGGCCCGAGGGTGGGGGAGCTTTGGGAACGATGCCGCTGGGGAACCTGCGCAGGATTTCTTCGCGTGATAATTCCGTACTGGCGGGCGTCGTGGCAGCCCGATCCGCCAGGGACTGGATGGGGTTCCGGGATTTCTGCTGATGTCGACGGGAACGCTGATGGGCGACATCGGCGGGCGGCGGGCCGGGTGTGAAATCGGGGTATTCCATCTTGGGAATTTCCACGCCGGTAAGTTTTTCGATTTCCGTAGCAACTGCCCCTGTTGGAAGTTACAAACGCCCATGCCACGCCACGCTTGCCTGCTCTTGCCGTGCGTCCGATGCGATGCACGTACACCTCCGGGTCATCGGGCAGGTCATAGTTGATCACGTGGCTGATATGTTCAACGTCCAAGCCGCGGGCTGCCAGATCCGAGGCCACCAGCACATCCAGATTCCCCTGACGCAGGCTGACCATCACCTTGTTCCGCCGACTTTGCGAAAGGTCCCCGTGAATCTCCCGCGCGTTGATGCCCTTGTCCTTGAGGAAGGCTGTCACCTTGTGCACCGTCTGTTTGGTACGGCAGAATACCACTGTCGTGTCCGGCTTTTCATGTTTGAGCAGGTGATAAAGAAGCTGCTTTTTATCCCAGGGCTCGACGGGCAAATGCTTCTGATCCACCAGCGACACCGTCAGCGCCCCTGAGAGGGTGATGATCTTCTCCGTGTCAGGTTTCATGAACCTGCGTGCCAGCAGTTCGATTTCCTTGCTGATCGTGGCGGAGACGAAAATCGTTTGATGTTCCCTGCGGACGGTGCTGAGGATCTTGCGGATGTCCTCACGGAAACCGATATCGAGCATCCGGTCGACTTCATCGAGCACCACAAAGCGGATGTTCTGGAAATGGATTTCGCCCCGGCCCTGCATGTCCATTACCCGGCCAGGGGTGCCGACCAGCAGATGCGCCCCTTTTTTCAGAGCGCGGGATTGATCGCGGATTGATTCCCCACCGATGACGCACACGGCATGAAGCCGGGTATGCCGCCCCAGTTCGTTAATTTCGCCCGCCACCTGTGATGCCAGCTCACGGGTGGGCACGAGAATCAGTGCCTGAAAGAAAACGTCAGGTTCCGCCAGATGAAGGATGGGCAGGCCGAAGGCCGCCGTTTTTCCCGTTCCGGTTTTGGCCTGACCGATGACATCCTTTCCGGCAAGGATGGCAGGGATGAGCTTGGCCTGGATGTGCGTGGGTTTTTCAAACCCGGCATCGAGCACGCCCTGAAGCACTGGCTTGTGCAGGCCAAGGTTGGTGAAGGTGAGCTGGCTGTCGAAAATGTCATCGGGGGTATGAGGCATGAAAACTCGCTTACAGGAAACAATAGACGTAAACCCGGGACATCGACGAGGATGCCCACGGCTCACGAGGATCCGCATATTCATACAATAGCAGGTTCAGGCGATCATTGAGTCGCCAAACGCCGGAATGGCGCAGATTTGATAGACCAAGGATGACACGAAGATGTTCATGGATGATGCCAGTTGGCTGGAGATCGACCTTTCCAGGGTGTCTTACAACCTGTCATGTTGGAAAGCATTGGTCCATACACCGACGCCCCTGCACCAGCGAATTACGCCAGTGAAAGTTTGTGCCGTGGTGAAAGCGGATGCTTATGGTCTGGGTGTTTTGCCGATTGCAAGAGAACTGGAAAAGTCCGGGGTGGACATGCTGGCAGTGTATTCCCCCCTGCAGGCGATGGAATTGCTGGAGGCAGGGGTGAAGGTTCCGCTGCTGGTGCTCATGCCGATGAGTGAAAAGGCTTGGGAGCTTTTCGCCAGCGGTTCGGCAGGCGGTGGTGGAGAATCGTCTGCATTGGGCGGTCAATGATCCGGGGCAGTGGGAGTCAGCCCGGCGAATCGGGGAGCAATGCGGAGCATGTGTGCCGGTGCATCTGCATGTGGATACAGGCATGAGCCGGCTGGGTTTGTCACCGGCTCAGGTCGGCGGAGTGTTGGAAAAGTTTCGCAGTACAAAGTCTGTGCAACTGGTGGGGGTGATGTCGCATCTGGCCACCGCTCATACCGATGGGGCATTGGATGAAGTTCAAAGACAGCGTTTTGAGACGCTGCTTGGTAACCATGAGCGATTGCGTGAACCGGATGTAATCAAACACCTTGCAGCTACGGCTGGGGCATGTCGTG
>JAAUTM010000209.1 GCA_012031455.1 Phycisphaerales bacterium | reverse complement strand
GTATCCGAGCGCAGGGATTGCAGCACCTCATCAAAACGCCCAGCCTGTGCCAGACCGACAAATTCAGGTACCGTGGCCAGCGTCTTCTCGGGCAGCATCGTTTCATGCTGCTGGGCAAAAAGCTGCGGAGTCATCCAGGCGGATGTCGCAAGGGCAGTGAGGATGATCAGGTGAAACATCAGGGAAACACGACGCGACAGCTTGCTCATGGGCGATGCGTCCGGGAGGGAGTTGTGAGGGTGGATGATATCTTCAATCCGCCTGAGGAAGGAAGACAGGCCCAGCCCACCCGCTTTCCGGGAAGGTGACCTTTCTTCATTGTACGTTGTCGGCTGAATAGCGGTCCAAGTAAACGTGTAAAGATGTTTAATCCTGCAATCAGTATCGGGAAACGATTGCTTTACCACCTGTACCAGCAACCTGCTTAACAGGGCATACCCATCGGATGTGCCAGTTTTCTGATATTCTTCGCAACTTCCCGACACGACAACAGCTGTTCATGGATGCTCCCTGTGTCCAACCCGTTACTTCCGCAAGACAACTCGAATAACGCGCAAAAGCACGACCCCTACGCTGCGTTTCGGCATACCGGTTACCGGCATTACACCGTGGGCTGGGTGCTGGTGGTTTTGTTCACGCAGGTGCAGAGTGTGGCCCTGCAATGGGAAATATTGCAGCGCACCGATTCACCCATGGCACTGGGGCTGGTGGGACTGATGCAGATCATTCCCGCGTTGATATTGATATTGCCCGCAGGCCATCTGGCGGATACTTACGACCGCAGGCGGGTGATGATGGTGGGCATGGTCGGCACCACGATGACATCGCTGGGGCTGGGGGTGATGTCGATACTGGTGGCCCCGCTGTGGAGCATTTACGCGGTGTTGTTTCTGGATGCGGTGTTTCTGACCATCGCCAGACCGGCCCGTTCGGCGATGCTGCCACTGCTCGTGCCTGCGGAGAATTTTGCCAACGCGGTGACCTGGAACTCGAGCCTGTTTCACCTGGCGCTGATCGTGGGACCAGCCCTGGGGGGACTGGTCATTGCGATATACATACCGGCTGCGTTTTTTCTGAGTGCAACAGCCTCCACGCTTTTTGGGGTGTTGCTTTTGACCCTGCAGCTTCGCAAGACACAGGAAAATAAGCGCGAGCCGGTGTCACTGCACACGATGCTCGGCGGTTTCCGCTTCATCTGGAAGACCAAGCTCATCCTGGGGGCGATCACGCTGGACATGGTTGCGGTGTTTCTGGGTGGCGTGGTTTATCTGCTGCCGATCTTCGCCAAGGACATTCTGGAAGTGGATGCCAAAGGATTTGGCCTGATGCGTGCGGCACCGGCCATCGGGGCGGTGCTGATGTCGGTGGTACTGGCCCATCTGCCACCGATGCAAAGGGCGGGGCGGGCACTGCTCTGGTCGGTGGTGGGTTATGGGGTGGCCACGATCGGTTTTGGTTTGTCGCCATGGTTTGGCCTGTCGCTGCTGATGCTGTTTCTGACCGGGGTGCTGGACATGGTGAGCGTGGTGGTGCGGCATACGCTGGTGCAACTGGCCACGCCGGATGAAATGCGTGGCAGGGTATCGGCGGTCAATGGTGTTTTCATTGATGTATCCAATGAACTGGGCGGTTTCCGTGCCGGAGCGGTGGCGGAGTTTATTGGCCCGGTGGTCACGGTGGTGAGCGGCGGCATCGGCACCATTCTAGTGGTGGGGATTACGGCCTTGACCATCCCCGCACTGGCACGACTCAAGCAATTGCAGGACATCAAAACCAGTCCCACAGGGACCAGGACGGGCCGAATCGAACGGATGCCGCAACATCCTGAGGGACTGTGCAAGTGATTCAGGAAAAGAAAGCCGAATGGGACTAACATACTCAAAGGGACTGGGCAAAAGGAGTTTTTGCAGTGGCTATTTCCAAAAAGCTTGAATCAGCGTTCAACAAACAGATCAATCATGAACTGGCGGCTGCGTACAGCTACCTGGCCATGGCCGCCTGGTGCGAAGCAGAGAATTACCAGGGCTTTGCCAAGTGGTTCAAGGTGCAGCATCGTGAGGAACTCAAGCACGCGATGAAGTTCTACGACCACGTCATGGACCGTGGCGGCAAGGTGATATTTGAAGCACTGGCGGCACCGGTGGCAACTTACAAATCCCCCAAACATATTTTTGAAGCGGCCTTGGCGCTGGAGCAGGGCAACACCAAAGTGATTCACGCATTGTATGAAATTGCCCTCAAAGAAGGGGATTATGCAGCTCAGCCAACCTTGCACTGGTTTATCGATGAGCAGATTGAAGAGGAAAAGAGCGTGGGCGACATCATCGCACTCATGGACCTGGCGGCCGACAACCGCAGCGCTATTTTGATGCTCAACGCCAAGCTGGGCGAACGCGCGGGGGAATGACGACTATTGCAATTGCGTGCCCTCCCTCGCAACATTGGACGAGGCTCCCGGCACACCCATCACGAAGATTGTCATAGCCCAGGCATGGCCATGCTGGTTTTGTTTTACATGAGGTTGCACGACCAGCTTATGTGGGTTTAGCATGTTTTCCCTATGAAACTATGCGAGGTTCCTCCCGCGTCCGGGCCGGTGGCTCAGACGCTGCTGAAATTGGGGGCTGATCCGGGAAAGCTGCTCCTGTGCGTGAACAGTGATATTGACCTGAAAGGTCAGTATCAGCCACAGTGGCTCTGCGCCGATGCTGGATCACGGCGATTATGGGTGCTGGATGAAAGCCAGTCCGGCGAGCCGGTGCTGGAAATAGAGATTGATAAAGTTCAGGATGTGCGCACCGTGGGGGTGGTGGGTGCAGGCATCCTGCAGGTGAAAATTGATGATGCCTGGCTGGATGTGCTGCGGTATTCCAACAAGCTCAAGCAACGATTTCGGCAGGCTGGTTCGACGACTCAACCAGTGGCGCAAAGGGGAAGTCATCCTTGAAGATAGCGCCGATGAGGTTGATCCCCGGCGCTGTTCCAGTTGCGGATTGATGCTGGAGTTTGTGGGGGAAAGTTGCCCGCGATGTATCAATCGCAGTGCAGCCATGCGGCGGGTGTTGGAACTGCTTCGGCCTTACTGGCTGCGTGCTTCGATGATGATGGCCATGTTATTGTTAGGCATCGGTCTGGACATGATCGGCCCGCGCCTGACGCAGTTTCTGGTGGACCATGTGCTCAAGGTCGATGGCAATGCCGGCCCCAACCCTTTCCCCATGCTCGAAGGATGGAACAAGCTCAACCTGCTCATGCTGGTGGTGGCGACGCTGGCGGCCGTGCAGATCGGCAGGGCGCTCATCAATGTATTTAACGGCAGACTGGGCAGCAGGGTGGGGACGAGCATCACCTACGACATTCGCGGCAGGCTGGTGAACCACCTAGAAAAATTGTCGCTGGGCTACTACGACAAGCAGCAGGTCGGTTCGCTGGTGGGGCGGGTGGCCTACGACACCGAGGCGGTGCAGGGATTCATGGGTCAGCTCACCGGCGGGTTTCTGATGCAGCTCCTGCTGGTGTTCTTTTCCGCCATGATGATGTTCAGTCTGGAACCGAGACTGGCGTTATGGACCCTGCTGCCAGCTCCGCTGGTGCTGGGCGGAACCTATGTCTTTTATAAATTTGTCAAACCCCATTACCGCCGATTCTGGGATCGTTCCTCCAAACAGGCTGGCATGCTCAACGGCATTTTGTCGGGCATCCGGGTGGTCAAGGCTTTTGCACAGGAAGACCGGGAGCTGTCCCGGTTCCAGCAATCATCCGGGGCGCTGCGCGATGCCCGTTACAAAGTGGACACCTCCGCCAGCACGTTCTACCCGCTCATGGGCATTGTGTTTCAAATCGGCGGATGGATTGTCTGGTATGTCGGCGGCGGGCAGGTGCTGGGTCGCGAACTGACGCTCGGTACGCTCCTGGCGTTCTTTGGCTATTTGCACATGTTTTATGGACCGCTGAATCAATTGACGCACCTGACATCATGGATCACACAGTTCACCACCCAGATGCACCGTATATTTGAAGTGCTCGACACGCCCGTGAGCATTCAGGATGCCAAGGCTCCCATCCCCATGCCCGATGTGCAGGGGCGAATCGTTTTTGACAACGTGGTGTTTGGTTATTCCCGGCAAAACCCGATTTTGAAAGGGGTCAGCTTCACCATTGAGCCGGGGCAGATGATCGGCATCGTCGGACGCAGCGGATCGGGGAAGACGACCATCATCAACCTGCTGTCGCGTTTTTATGATATTGATGAGGGCAACATCACACTCGACGGTGTGGACATCCGGCAAGCTGCCAAGGCCGACTTGCAAAGACAGGTGGGCGTGGTGTTGCAGGAGCCGTTTCTGTTTCGCGGGACGATCTGGGACAACCTGACCTATGGCAGGGTTGATGCCACGGTGGAACAGGGGCTGTCGGCC
>JAAUTM010000208.1 GCA_012031455.1 Phycisphaerales bacterium | reverse complement strand
GCCCTGCTCAGTGCCCAGGGGCGTGGATATTAGCGCACAAGTCCTGGCCGAACCTCCAGGCCCCTTGTGGCGAATCCGCCTGCCCTTGATCAGATGCAGCGGGTTCCCGTAGCCTCTTCCATCGCACCTGTAAACGGGTAAAGATGGTTATGTGGAGTGGACCATTGACCACCAGCATGACATCAATATCCAGCAGGCAGAGGCAATCGATTTTTACCAGAGGTCCGCTTATTTCACCGTCAAACCCGGCGATGAGCTGGGCATCATTCATCCGCCCACCGATGGCACCGATGGACGCGACGTGTTGGGCAAGTCCATTGCCGCCAAACCCGGCAAATCAGCGGATCTCAAACACGATGAAACCATACAGGTCAAGAATAAGGGGCGGCTGATCGCCAACCAGCAGGGCATACTCACTCGCAGTGGCGAGAAAGCGGCTATCCGGCAGCTGATTGAAATCCCCGAATACGTGGACTTTTCCACCGGCAACATCGACTTCACCGGCGAAGTGGTGGTTCACAAAGGGGTGCGTGACCTGTTTGTGGTCAAGGCTACCGGCAACATCACCGTCAAGGGACTGATCGAAGCCGCCACAGTGGTTTGCGGAGGGGATCTTTTCGCCGAAGGCGGCATGGCCGCACGCAGCCGAGGGTCAGTGGATGTCAAAGGCCATCTGATGGCCCGCTATCTGGATAACGTTCGGGGTGAGATCAAGGGTGATTTGAAGATTGAACGTGAAGCGATTAATTGCGATCTGATCATCCACGGCGGGATTCAATCTCCGGCAGGGATGCTCATCGGCGGCAGACTGGTGATTGTTGGCGAAATACTCATCGGTTCTGTGGGCAGTCCGGCAGGGGTGGCCACGGACCTTGTGCTGGGGACTGTGCCATCGCTTGAACCTTTCGCTCATTCCCTGAGGGATTTGATGGCCGAGTTGCAAAAGCGCAAAGATGAGTTTGCCGGGGAGATGAAACTGCTTTCAGCCGAGGGCAAACGCCTGACCGCTCACGACAAGGAACGACAGACGGAGCTTGAATTTGAACTTTACGGAATCGATCAGCGTATGATCCGTGGCCAGTCGGTCCTTGATGCGCTCAACCAGCGGATTCAAGAACATCGCACCATCAACCTTCAGGCCCACCGGTGCATTCACTGCGGAACGACGATCATCGTTGGTGAAAGCGCATTTCGTATGAGTCGGGATTTGCCCGGCCCTGTGAAGATCATCAAAGACAGAGGCGACGTTGTGTATCGTTTTTCAAGTGGAGAAGGTGGACTGCTGGCACAGGTATCGGAAGTTACCGCCGCCCCTGTGTATATCAATCATGCTGTGGAACGGAATCCAGACCTGGAAATATGATTGAGCAGATCGTCGCTGTCTCGCGTATCCATGCGGGGGCAATTGAATTAATGCGGATGACAAGATTTCAACGGATAAAAATATGAGCAAGGATACTCGGATACGCGTGCTGGTGGTGGATGACTCGGCGTTCATGCGCAAGGCCATCGCCCAGATGCTGCAATCGGATGCGACGATCGAGGTCTTGGGAACCGCTCGCAATGGCAAGGAAGGTTATGACCTTGCTCGCAAGCTTCAGCCGGATCTCATTACGCTGGATATCGAAATGCCGGAGATGGACGGCCTCACTGCCTTGCGGCACATCATGCGTGACTGCCCCACGGCGGTCATCATGCTCAGTTCCCTCACCACCGAAGGTTCCCAAGCCGCACTGACGGCACTTCGGCTGGGGGCGGCGGATGTATTGGCCAAGGACATGTCACAGGTATCACTTTCAATTACCAACATTCGCGATGACCTTCTCAAACGTGTCCACGGTGTGGCGGGTGGAGCACGAAGGAAAAAAACACACTGCTGGCGGAACACAACCCCATCAACCCATGCCTGCGGCGCAGGTGCCGGTGTATCGCCCCGGACAGTTTGATGTGGTTTGTATTGGCTCGTCCACCGGCGGGCCACCGGTGCTGGAAACGATATTGTCGGCTTTGCCGGAAACGCTTTCGGCCCCGGTGGTGGTGGCCCAGCACATGCCCGAACTGTTCACCCGTTCGATGGCTGAGCGACTGGCACAGGTCTGCAAATTGCGTGTGCTTCATGCCGAGGATCGCATGCCACTGGAGCACCGCACCATCTACATCGCCCCTGGTGGCAAGCATATTCACCTCAATAAACTGGGACTGGTGAAGTGGGAACTGCTGGTCAACAGTGATCCGAAAGAGGCGCTGTACAAACCGAGTGTTGATGCGCTGTTTGCTTCGGCGGCCACTGCCATGGGGGCGCGAACCCTGGCGGTGGTGCTTACCGGTATTGGGGAAGATGGGCTTCTGGGCGCCCGTGATCTTCATGCCAAAACGGGGTCATCATCGCCCAGAATCAGGAAACCTGCGTGGTTTACGGCATGCCCAAGGCGGTCACTCAGGCGGCCATCATCGCTGCCTCGCTTTCACCGGAGGAAATCGGCAAATCCGTGGCCACCATTGCCAAACCCGCCAGTACAGGCAGCACGCTTGCACCACCTCTTGCCAAAGCGGGGTGAGATTAATTAGGTATTATGTTTGCGAGCATTTGTTGCAGATGTGTCAAGATACAGCTTTGTAATAGTGGCCATGGGAAGAAACATATAGGTTTGATTATTGGTTAAGGGGATTTTCGTGAATCCCATGTGCTCGTAGAAGCCAACCGCTTCGGATGTACGTGCTATCAACTCGACACCGAACGCGCCAATATTTTCAGCAGCTGCATTCGCCTGCAGAAGACAATGGATCAGTAGTTCCCCTCCACGTCCCTGCCCCTGAATTGTCTTATCGATAGCAAATCGTCCAATATGGATCATGGGAAGATCAAGTTTCGGGTAACGTTTGACCAATTCACGTGGAATCTGATCAAACTTTACCAGAGACGCAGACAGTGAATAATACCCATAAACACGACGATGTCCGTCTTTGGCACAGGTCAATACATAGTACCTTGACAGGCCTCGATTTTCGTAGTCGCTTGTGTTGTTCTGTAGATGCAAATCGAGGTGATTTGTCCCACAACTAAAAGAACTTCGGTCGTGATCTTTTGATAATCGCTGAATATTCCAATAACTATCAAGAGATCGCTTAACGGAAAGTTTCCCTGTACCGTTTCGCGGCTTTGAGAAGCGATTCATTAGGCTGGTTATTGCCGTTAAGAACTTCAAAGAACTTTTCCCGGTTTGTACCAGACAAAATAACCGCCTCTTGCTCTTCGGGCAAGGAGTTAGTGGGTGACAGAGGTGGCAATGGAGTAATTTTTGGACAGTAATAGTTGTCACGGTTCTTCTCCTGTATGAATGTATTCATCCGTGACCGTCTTTAGTTACGTACCAATTATCGACCACCTGGGACAATAAGTCAAGTCAAAACACTCCATTATGTAAGGAGTAATTTTTGGTTTTAGGGTATTTTACCTATGGCGATAAGTGTCACCTCGGATTAAACCCCATCACCCGCATGGCCTGCTGGTAAGCGTTTACGCACTTGGCTGCCGAGTCGTCCCAGGTCAGGCGTTTAACTTCTATGTCGGCCTGTCGGCGAAGCGTGGTGGACAGGGGCGGATGTTTGAGCACGGCAATGATTTTGTTGGCCATGTCTTCAATGTCCCAGAAATCCACCTTCAGGGCATGGGTGAGCACTTCCGCCACACCGGAGCTTTTGGAGATGATGACCGGGACATCATGCCGGATGGCTTCCAAGGGAGCGATGCCGAAGGGTTCACTGATGGAAGGCATGACATATACATCCGCCATCTGAAAGAGACGCTGGACATCCTCACTTTGGAGGAAGCCGGTGAAGACGACCTTGTGACCGATGCCGTAGGCTGCGGCAAGTTCGATGATCTGAGTGACACGGTCGCCCGAGCCTGCCATGACGAACTTCACCCCGTCGATTTTTTCCAGCACCTTACGGGCAGCACGGATGAAAAAACTCAGGGCCTTTTCTGCCAGGTGATGCGACCAAGAAACAGTACGACTTTATCGGTGCGTGCGATGGAGGCACGGCTGGCGGTGGCAGGGTTTTCTTCGCTTTCGATGCCGTTGTACACGACATCGATTTTGCTTTCATCAAGCCCGTACCGGTGGATGAGGATCGATTTGGTGAGATGACTCACAGCGATCACACGGATGGCTCCATGCAGACCGCGGCGTTCCAGATCGTAAACCGGAGGGTTGACGTTTTGTCCGCTGCGGTCGAATTCCGTGGAATGAACATGCACCACCAGCGGCTTGCCCGAAATCGCCGACACCGCACGCCGCGGAACGTCATCCAGTCGTGCGCATGCACGACATCAAAGTCCTCGCCGCGCGCGATCTCCGATGCCAGCGCTGCGATAGCGCTGAATCTCATGGAACAGATCGGCCCCCCATACGGCGCGCCCGCGCC
>JAAUTM010000207.1 GCA_012031455.1 Phycisphaerales bacterium | reverse complement strand
GCGTAGCACCTCCACTGTTTTCAAACCGTTGCCGGTGACGCACACACAGATTGATTCATCGCGCGGGATGCGGCCTGATTCAATCAACTTGATCGCACAAGCCAGCGTCGTGCCGCCTGCCGGTTCGGTGAAAATTCCTTCGGTGCGTGCCAAAAAGCAGCATGGCTGCGATGATTTCATCATCACTGGCCGAGGCCCCGTACCCGCCTGATTCACGCACCACCTTCATCACATAATAACCGTCAGCCGGGTTCCCGATGGCGATGCTCTTGGCAATAGTTTTTGGCTTCTGCGGCTGAAACAGTTCCGCACCATCTTCAATCGCCTTGACCACCGGGTTGCATCCAGCCGCCTGTGCCCCGTGCATCGCTGGCTTGCTGTCTTCCACCAATCCCAGCTCGATGAACTCCCCGGTAAGCCTTCCATATTTTGGGCAGAATCGTACCACCTGCCACCGGTACCACCGTATGTTTGGGCAATCGCCAGCCGAGCTGTTCCGCAATTTCAAACCCGTGGGTTTTGGCGCCTTCGGTGTAATAAGGCCGAAGGTTTACATTCACAATGGCCCAGTTGTATTTGTCCGCGATCTGTGAACACAAACGGTTCACATCATCGTAATTACCCTTGATGCGGACCACCTGCGGGCTAAACACACTCATGCCGACGACCTTGCCTTCTTCCAAATCATCGGGAATCATCACGAAAGCCCGTATCCCTGCTGCCGCCGCATGGGCAGAAACACTGTGTGCCAGGTTGCCCGTGGAAGCGCAACCGACCGTGTCGTAGCCGAATTCGATGGCCTTGGTCAGCGCTACTGCCACCACCCGGTCCTTGTATGAATAGGTGGGGTAATTGGCGCTGTCATCCTTGATATAAAGCTCGCGCACACCCAGTTCTTTGGCCAGCCGATCTGCTCGGCGCAGGGGCGTGAAACCTGATTGCAATCCTGCTTTGGGCTGACCATCAATGGGTAACAAAGCCTGGTAGCGCCACAGTGAGTGTGGACCGGCTTCGATGCTGCTGCGGGTGACTTGGCCTTGCATCGCGGCATAGTCGTACACCACTTCGACCGGGCCAAAGTCGATGTCACAGACGGTGCGTGGCTCAACAGGGTACATCGCCCCGCATTCCTTGCACTGCAATCCCTTGATGTAGCTCATCATCGTTCCTGCCAGGTATCTGTATTTCTCACTCGATCACTCAACCACTATTTCATCCCAACAAAAAACCCCTTCTTTTGGAGAAGAAGGGGCGTGGTTTCCGCTGGGATTGACCTGAGTGACTGCAGGGGCATGAATCAGGTCGGGAGCGGTACGCCGCTTCTTATCTCCCCCGTGGTTGCCGATCAACCGACGGGTGGGATTTCGCACCTGCCCATCACAGCCCCATGAGTTCATGGTGTTTGTCACATCCATGAAATCCGGGGGCGGGGGGGTTGCGGTGGCTTCATCGGGCCCATCCCTCAGCCACTCTCGATAAGTCGCGTTTGGATTGTCGAAGCGGGTGAACAATAGTGAGGCGATAGTGAAAAGTCAATCCCCCCTTGACGCCCATAGCCTTTACCCCGGCCATCGATATATTTCTGCCACCAGTGTTCCGTAACATACGTATCATTACCTTATGGACCGTGAAACACGTTTTAATTTGTGGTTTCTCATCATTATCGTGATCGTGCTGGCTCCCGGTGCAGTGATCCTGGTTCGAAAAAAACTGGACCCGGATGCCAAGCCGATGTATCTGCCCGATGCCATGCCCCGGCAGGCGGCGTACAACGATGCCATGCTGACCAATCCTCGCCTGGAACGGGTGGTACCCGCGCAAACCTTGCAGTGGGTGCAAACATTGACGCAGAACCACTGGCCAAAGGTGAAGATGGTTGGCCCGGTGACCTGGCAATGAAGGCGTGATATCGACACGGCGTTATTTCGAAGTCGTCGCCAGTGCCGTTGATGCACAGGGCGTGCTGCGACTGGGCATTGTGACTTGGGACACAGCCATGACCGGGCAACCTTCATCCCTGAAATTCGCTGTCGATGACCAGCCCTTGCAGGTGTCCGTATTTAACACCTTCGCAGTGCCCAAGGAAGTCCGTAAGGAGTTGCAGGATTTCCGCTTCGTCAACCCGCCCATGAATGTGGGCTGGCTCGAACTCACGACCGAAACAGTCTGGCAGCAGCGCGAAACCGCGCCGGGTGTGGCCGAGGTGACGGTCCAGGCAGTGGGTGATGAACGCCGACTGTGGGGCGATAGCTGCCGGGTGGTGGTGCGCCCGCCGGTCTCCCCGGGTGGTTGATTGGTGAATTGGTTAATCAGTGAGTCGGTGAAGCCCACACCGATCCGGTGTGGGTTCCAGCAAATCGTAATAACACCTGGTTCAAACAAAGCCAGCAGACGCAATAAGTTTCTTGAAGCCCACACCGAGCCGGTGTGGGTGGATGTTGTTATCGCGCTAACGATTGATATTCAATGTTTCGACGTTGTGCCGATTGTCCTGGGTTTTATTCGTGTCCGGTGAGTGTGTGAACTTCGATACAATGCGCCGATGTTACATGGCTCACTCAATCCCGACCCCTTGCTGGACGACCTGACCGAGCCGCAGCGGCAGGCGGTGACCCATGTGCAGGGACCAATGCTGATTCTGGCCGGTCCCGGATCGGGTAAAACACGGGTCATCACCCGCCGAATTGCACACCTTGTTTTGCGCTGCGGGATTCCGCCTTGGAACATACTGGCCATCACTTTTACCAACAAGGCAGCCGGGGAAATGCGCCAGCGCGTGGCCACGCTCATGAGCGAGCGTCAGGCCCGGGCGGTGACCATCGCCACGTTTCATTCGTTTTGTGCCCGGGTGCTTCGGCAATACGGCTCGCGCATTGGCCTGCCCCCCAACTTCACCATCTATGACACCTCCGATCAGGAACGGGCCATCAAACAGGCCCTGGAACTCCTGCAGATCAGCACCAGCAATTTCCCACCGGGCAAGGTTCTCTCGGCTATCAGCAACGCCAAAAACGAACTGCTGGACCCGCAGGGTTATGCCCAGACTGCCCATGATTACTTTGCCAAAAACGTGCAGAAAATCTATCAGCGCTACCAGGAGCTGCTCACCCAGCATCATGCGGTGGACTTCGATGATCTGCTGTGCAAAACCGTGGAGCTGATGCGCAGGGATGCCCTTGCTTTACAGGAATTGCGCGAGCGCTATCAGTACGTCCTGATCGATGAGTATCAGGACACCAACCACGCTCAGTTCGTGCTCGCTCACGCCCTCATGCCCGGCACCCCGTGTCCCCCGGTTCCCAGCCAGCCACAGGTAAGGTTGATGCTACGGTTCATCCAGTGACTCCATCGAATCTTTGCGTGACGGGTGATCCGGATCAGTCCATCTATGGCTGGCGCGGTGCATCGATTCGCAACATCCTCGAATTTGAAAAGCAGTATCCCCAGGCAGCCATCGTTCGGCTGGAGCAGAATTACCGGTCCACTCAGGCCATCCTCGCGGTGGCGGATCAGCTCATCCAAAACAACCAGCAACGCAAACACAAGCGTCTGTGGACCGACAACCAGCAAGGCGACAAGGTCATGACCGTCACCTGCATGAACGAGCAGCACGAGGCGCAGTGGGTGGTGGAACATTTTGAAAAGCTTCGACAGGAACACAAACTCACCTTCGGCGATCAGGCGATTTTCTACCGCATGAACAGCCTGAGCCGGGTCATCGAAGATGCCCTTCGCAAAGCTGGTATTCCTTATCAAATCGCCCGTGGTACCGCATTCTTTGACCGTAAAGAAGTCAAGGATGCACTGGGATACCTGCGGGTGCTGGCCAACCCGGCTGATGAAGTGAACCTGCTGCGCATCATCAACACCCCGGCACGCGGGCTTTCCGATGCCACGGTGAAACTGCTCCAGGCCCGAGCGGTGGCGGGTGGCGTGCCGATCCTTGGGGTCATCAAAAGTCCGCCCCAGTGGGCAGGGTTGAACAGCAAGGCTCAAGGAGCGGTGGAACGTTTTGGAAAATTCATTGATAGGTTACGCCAGCTGGCAGGGTTGGCTGAGGTTGCATCCGAGGTGCAAGCTGAAAATCTGCCCATGGCAAGCCCGGATGAGCATCCTTCGACCCATGAGCATGAGCTTACGCTGCGTGATTTTGTGGATCGGGTGCTCACCGAAAGTGGGCTGCACGAGTTTTACGCCAAGGACAAAACTGACCCGGATCAGGAACGGCTGGCCAACCTGGGTGAACTGGTGACTTCCGCCCAGCAGTTTGAAAAAGAATATGAAACCGAACACCGCGATGAACCGGATCGGCTCACTCTCGCACGCAAGCTGCTGGCCTATCTGGAACAGGTGAGTTTGGTCAGTGATTTGGATGCGGTGGAAGCGGGTCGAGGGTGCGGTCGACATTGATGACGCTGCATGCTGCCAAGGGGCT
>JAAUTM010000206.1 GCA_012031455.1 Phycisphaerales bacterium | reverse complement strand
GAAGCTTGTTCACGATCGCTTCCGTACTAAAACGCTTGCTGCTCATGACCTGTTCTCCTTGTTTGGACCCAGCCTCTCTACGACTCATCGGCTGGATCAGGTTTGGGGGGAAAGGTCACTGCCATCAGGGCAACGGGTACGGTGCCGTAATTATGGTCACGTAGTGCCGCGTTGATTGCTGCGGTGTCGTCGGTGACGCCATCGCCCTTGGCGTTGTATGGCGGCTTGGTCACATCGACGATGCCAGAATCCTTCGGGAAAACGATGTCAATCGCCTCTTCAGCCATGACAGGCGTGACCATCGTTAGCAGCAGTAACAACGCCAGAACCTGAGAACCGCATTGTGTGATATAGCTCAAAGGAGTCTCCTAAATTAGCAGGACCAGTCAAACTAGCTAGGCAATAGCGCCTGGTTTTGGGATATCCATTCCCTGCGGAGCGCATCGAAGTACACGGCATTGTTTACGTACAAATTAAACCCATCCCCTGCAATGTTGTACTTCAGGGGGTGCAGCCATTATGCGTCGCCAAAAAAACCGGACTGTATAGCAACCGTTGCGGCATTCAAAACCTTAAGGCGACCACAAGAGGCATAGGAATGTATCGGAGCACGAACACCATCCTCGATACGTATGGGATCGAAGGCTCAGTTGTTGCGGAGGTAGCGAAAAGACCCATTATCCCAGAGCGTTGCAGGCGATGCACTTGTGGCGTGGCCGTCGGCCCACATCGAATTGGTGGAGCTATTCGCATCCCCCCCGTGACGACGAGTGTATTCAAGAACCTGCACTTGCTCGGTTACATTTCTCTGGATGAACTCAAACTGATGTGAACCGGGAATTGGATTGAAAAGTCACCCAGTACATAAAACTCGCTCGGCCGCTTGATATTCGTACGACGCAAGTTTTTGGAACCATAGGCGGGAGCAGGTGAGCCAGCTCCCCGGTTGATCTCGATCATGTTCATCCCATAACTGCATGCGTTCCACTGTGGGTTGGGGTGCCGGGAATCCCGGATAGCTTGACATGGTTGGGGCATCCATATGCCACGAGCGGATCATCATTCTGGTTTGGGGTGGACAAGAGCCCCGCATCAAACAATGCCTTCTGAAACGCACGTTGGTGGATTGTCGAAGCGCCGCCGGGCATCTGGTCTTTGTAATCGTTTGAGTAGACCTCAAAGAGCAGGCTGATCTGACGAAGTGAGGACAAGCAGGATGTCGTTCTCCCCGACTCCCGGGCGGAGGCAAGTGCTGGTAAAAGAATACCAATGAGCAGTGCAATGATACTGATCACTACCAGTAATTCGATGAGCGTAAAACCAGAATTAGGTTTCACATGACCGGGAATCATCGATATCCATGGTTTTGAGTTTTGCATAGGCATAGAAATCCTTTCAAATGAGTTGGGACAGAGTGGTAAGGACGAACGGCTCATTTCTGAGCCGCTCGCATGCAATTGGCATTTACAGGGTGACCCGTTGACGTCGGACGAACATAGTGGCAAGACCTAATACGGCCAAGCCTAGTGTGCTGGGCTCTGGTACGGGCATGGTCTCGATTGCGAAGTTGTCCACTAATGGAGTGGAGTTGAAAATAACACCTGAGGCCGGTGTGAAGCGATCATCGCAGTACCGTTGTAAATTGGTGTAAACGATTCGCCTGCAGAAACATTGGTCAAGACCTCGGTGCCAGCGATCGATAGACTTACCGTATTGCCGATGGTGTTGTAAGCGAGTTGGAACAGATATAAAGCGTTATCAAAAGTGCCACTGCCGCTCCCCAAAACGGTGTCTGAGTTGCTTGCCCGAACTGTCCAGCCAGTTCTTGTGACACGAAAGCCCAATTGGGTCTGCGTGAGGGGGTTCGTACCGCCCTGATTGCCTAGGGATACCTGTATCCAATTGGCAAGGCCTACGTTGATTTCAGCTGAGACACGGACAATCGGTTCCGATTCTGGAGCTGTGAACTCGGGTATGTCAACATAGGCGGTCTGTGCATTGGAAACGTTTCCCACCGTCAACCGGCTATTGGTTAAACGGGGTTGACTCGCATTAGGGCCCCCAAATCTCAGCAGGCGTGCTGATGCTCGTCGTGACGGGCGTCCCGGAAAGGCCTTGGCCATTACGGTCATTAAAGTTGTCGGCAATGATGTAGGTCGCACTCGCACTTGCGGCCATGAGCATTGAGCCGCCAATCGCAGCAAGGATAGGTAGGTTCGTAACATTCTGATGCAAGGTTTCTCAAACATGATCGGCCTCCATTAAAGGGAACAGTGAAGAAAGATGAACGTCTCGCTGGTTTCTCAATGATCGCACGGCTTGATGAAGTCGGGCGAGTCAGATGCCTGAGTTTGTCAATACTCGATGAGCAACTTGAATAACAATAGCTGACATAGAATGAACAAACAAGCTTTATTGCGTAATCCGACTACGGTTTTGCGTCAAGTCGATCACCCTTGTGAGGTCATTTAGAAGCTGTTCATGCTGGCCGGTCGTCCGCCTCGCCAGCCACGCATCATCCTCTCGCGAAATCGTTGTGGAGGCTCCCCCATCATGCGATGGAAGGCTGCAATAAAGTGCTCTGCGTAGTCGTACCCGCAACGTGGGGCGATCTGTGAGACCGTCAGATCGGACTCGAGCAGCAGGCGTCGGGCATGCTCCATACGCAGGCGACGAATCTCTTCCGCCAGCGTTCGACCGATCGCCGTGACAAAGCGCCGTTCGAGACTTCTTCGTGACACGCCTACACTGGCAACGATATCAGACACCTGCAGGGGACGATCAAAACTGGTCATGATCAATTGCATAGCCTTTGCCACCATCACATCATCGATCGCCAGCAGATTTTGTTGATTGTCGTTCGATGACACCGATGGGGTCAATCTTGTTCAATTCTGATGGCAATGTGACAGAACCACTCATCATTGCTTCAAGATGCTGGGCTGAAGATAGCCCAGGCGATCCACACCCAGTTCAACGCTGGACAACGGTGGTGAAGTCAGGTTGCACACCAGTTCGTCGTTGTCGACTCCAAGGATCGCAATGTCCTCGGGAACGCGTAAACAGCCAGTTGACAGGCTTCGATGCCAAGGCGAGCCTGTTCGTCACACCAACAAAATAGTCCCACAGGACGTGGCAACTTTATTAACCATGTAATCAGTTCTTCTCTGCTGTTACGGGCCTGACTCTGCGTCCTGAACTCCTGAGGGATCTCAAAGCAGCCGGTCGACTCCGCCGATTTAGCAACGGCGGCGTGAAACAGTCGATACCGTTCGCGAGAAGGTGTGAAATTTTTCAGGCCCAGGAATCGGAAATGCCGGATACCTCGGCCCACGAAGTGCTCGGCAGCCACTTGGGCGATTCGCCCTGTATCCACTTGGAATGTCGTGACCCCCCGAGCCAACTTTGATTCTGCGATGTTGATGACAGGCACTCCCACCGAGAGCAAGGCCTCGAGCTGCTCTGTACTCACGATTCGGGCGATGACGCCGTCGCCATGCCATCCCTTGGGAAGGTACTGGTCCTGTCGACCGTTACCGGATTCAAAGCGGAGCACCCAGCCACCTCGTGTTCGGCTATAGTCCCCTACACCGGCGATGATGCTTCGGCCCCACGCAGTGGCGGGATTAATGAGCAAGCCGACCTCGAACCTTTTGCGGCTATGGACGCCTTCATTGACCTCGATATGTGGTGTTTGCTTCTTCACGTGTGGCTGAGCTTAGCGTGATACATCATTGGCGACAACAGCTCTGGAGGTGCCAGCGATTGGCTCCTCGTATCAGCTGACGAAGACAGCTTCCCGCACCCATCGCTCACTATGCTGTACGCATAGTATGGGATGTAGAATCAGTGATATCGCATCCTTACACCCTTGCATTGCTGACACCGTTTCGTCGCATTCTTGCTCAGTGGGGACTATCTCTGAACCGCCGATATGCTGACACTGCGGTCGGATTGACAATAATGATTGAGAAGCTTCATCATTTCATCGGCTTTGGTGCGATGCGAGTCATATAAATTGTTCTTTTCCATTGGATCATCGGCGAGATTATATAGTTGCACGATAGGATTCGCTGCCGCTGCATCTTCGCTCAGTGACCAGCCTCCTGAACCCCGACAAGCCAGCAGTTTCCATTCTCCGCATCGTATTGCAAATATGCCGTTGTACGAGTGGTGGATGATTCCTTCTCTGAATGATTCAGGTGTTTCACCCTTCAGCAGCGGTAGGAAACTCACGCTGTCCTCACCGGCTTGTTCGGGCAATGGTACTTTCAGTATATTCACCAATGTAGCAAGTAGATCCGTCAGACAGATTGATGTCGAGCAAGTAGAGTTGGCCGCAATCACATTAGGCCAGACGGCAAAGAACGGAACACGATGACCGCCGTCCCAGACATCCGACTTCTGGCCGCGGTAGATACCGTTGCATCGATGACTATATTGAC
>JAAUTM010000205.1 GCA_012031455.1 Phycisphaerales bacterium | reverse complement strand
GGCTTCACTACCGGGGGTGCCGGGGGTGCTGGCTTCGCCTGCGGCTGCGCCCTGGGGGCCTGCTGCCTGAGCGGCAGCGGTTTTTTCATAAATCGCCTTGCCCAGTTCCATCGCTGCTTTTTGGAGTGCATCCATCTGCCGGGTGATCGCAGCTGCATCTTCATTCTTCATCGCAGCTTCAACATCGCTGATGGCCGATTCGATCTTCCCGCGCACTTCCGCCGAGACCTTGTCCCCGTGTTCCTCAAGCTGCTTGCGGGTTTGATACACCACCGACTCCGCCTGGTTGCGGGCATCGATGAGTTCGCGCTGTTTGCGGTCTTCCTCGGCGTGGGCCTCGGCATCACGCTTCATCTTTTCAACATCTTCCTTGGACAGGCCCGACGAACCTTGAATGCTGATGTTCTGGCTCTTGCCGGTGCCTTTTGTCCGTGGCCGATACGTTCAAAATACCGTTGGCATCGATGGCGAACTTCACGGCAATCTGCGGCATCCCGCGAGGGGCCGAGGCAATGCCGGTCAGGTCAAACCTGCCAAGGGTTCGGTTGTCGCGCGAAAATTGCCGTTCTCCCTGCATGACATGGATGGTCACACTGGGCTGGTTGTCCGCAGCCGTGGAAAACACTTCTTCTTTTTCAGTGGGCACCGTCGTATTGCGGGGAATCAAAACCGTCATCACGCCACCGAGCGTTTCCACACCCAGGGACAAAGGCGTTACATCCAACAGCAGAATGTCCTTGACTTCGCCGGTGAGAACCGCGCCTTGAATGCCCGCACCGATGGCCACGACCTCATCGGGGTTCAGGCTCTTGTTGGGTTCCTTGCCGAAGATGTTTTTGACGATCTCCTGCACCTTGGGCATGCGTGTCGAACCACCCACAAGTACCGCTTCATCGATGTCTGAGGGGGTGAGCTTGGCATCCTGGAGGGCTTTCATCACCGGTTGCCTGCAGCGTTCGAAAAGGTCTGCACTCAGTTGTTCGAACTTGGCGCGGGTGATGGTGGTCTGCAGATGTTTGGGGCCTTCCTGCGTCGCTGTGATGAAGGGCAGGTTCACCGTGGTTTCCTGCGTGGAAGAAAGCTCGCACTTGGCCTTTTCACAGGCTTCCTTCAAGCGTTGCAGGGCCATGGGGTCCTTGCGCAGGTCAATGTTTTCCTTCTGCTTGAATTCATCAGCCACGTGATCGATGAGGCGCTGGTCAAAGTCATCGCCACCCAGGTGCGTGTCGCCATTGGTGGAAAGCACTTCGAACACCCCATCAGCGATGTCGAGTATTGAGATATCAAATGTGCCACCACCCAGATCGAACACCGCCACGCGACCGCCCTTCTTTTTATCCAGCCCGTAAGCCAGAGCAGCCGCGGTGGGTTCGTTGATGATGCGTTCGACTTTGAGCCCAGCGATCTCGCCCGCTTCCTTGGTGGCCGTACGCTGCGAATCGTTGAAATACGCAGGCACCGTGATGACCGCCTTTTCAACCTTTTTCGCCCCAGGTAATCTTCAGCAGTTTTTTTGAGGTCCTGCAGGATCATGGCACTGACTTCCTGCGGGGTGTACATCTTGTCACGGATGCGCACCTTCACCAGTTCGTCCTCGGCTCCTACAATTTCGTAAGGGACCAGTTTTTCTTCACTGTGTACCTCGTTGTGCCGCCGCCCCATGAACCGCTTGATGGAAAGACGGTGTTCTTGGGGTTGGTCACCTGCTGATGCTTGGCAAGCTGACCGACGAGGCGTTCACCTTTTTCGGTGAAACCGACGACCGAGGGAGTGAGACGCGAGCCTTGCCGGTTGATGAGTACTTTGGGTTGGCCGGCCTCCATGATGGCGACGACGGAGTTGGTCGTGCCCAGGTCGATGCCGATGGTCTTAGCCATGATGAGTTCCTTTCCGAAAAACGGTCCATGCTTATTTTTTTACGATTCGTTTGACAAAGCACCCCAGCGACCGAGGCTGGCGGTGCCTACTGAAAGAATTGGCAAACTGATGCCATGGGGGAAGACCTCCAAATGCCGTGAATTAAGGCATTTGCCACTTGCCCGTGCCTGCCATGGGTGAGGGTTGGGCAGGGCAGGCTGCCAAATCGACAGGACGGGGTATGCTTTAGGGAAAGGGCATGCAAGGGTGAGCTTCATACCACTCTTGGGAATTGACCTTTGATCGGGTGTTTATACTGTCTCATAGAATGTTTGATATCGTGGCCAACATCATGGGCTTGGTAATCTTTCCTGCGGTAACCCGTCATTCGGGGGTGCTCAGAACGGGTCATCACTCCGTCGGGTGGATTCTTTTGGTATTGGTGCTGATTGGTTGTGCGACGGAACCGGGCTTATCCCCGCAGGACAACCCGGAGGTAGTTTTTCGTCATTGGCAAGAGAATAGTTCAAGCGTGGAACCGGACCGGGCGCTGGCGCTGGTGAAAATTCAGCGGATTGATTTGCCGGGGGCGGCGACCTTGTCGAGGGCACAGGAACGATTGCAGGAAGTGGGCTTGGAAGAGGCAGAGGTTCGACGCTGGCAAACACATGGTATGCATCTTGGTTCATTGGATAAGGATGCGTATGGTTGGTGGCTGCTGCGTTTACCTGCCTGGTTGGAGGGGTGGCAAAGTCGCATGCTGGTGGATGAAGCTCCTTTGCCGCTTGTGCGTTCACCGGGCCTGGGTCGATCCAAGGTCGAATTAATGCTGGAAACCGGCGATGCAGGCACCACACGGACGGTGACGCTGGAAGGGGGGCGACTGCAGCTACTGCTGAAGGTCAGGCGTGTTGCTGCGGGACAGTATTTGTTGGAACTGGTGCCGCATCACAATCGGCCACAGGTCAGCTTTGAACCCCGACTGCGGCCTGAGCGCGAGCTGGATGGTCTCACATTCCCGGAACTACGCCTGCTGGCGGCTATGGATGACGGGCGAATACTGGTCATGAGCCTTGCCCAGCCGGTCAATGACCCAACTCCACCAAGTGGTACCCCGCCCTTGCCGGGGGATCAGGCAGATGATCCAGTGGTCGCAGTTGAAGCGGCGAGTGAATCCTTGGATCGCAGGAATTGGGGACGATATCTGCTGGCTCATCGGGCCAAAGGCAAACTGGTGCAATCGGTGTTGATTCTGTCCATCGAGGATTTCAACCCGCCTCAGGGCCAGAGATAAGGCCACACTAAGGCAAAGTTCATCTCTTGGAATTTCTGCGCCACCAGCGGCGGGTTTGCAAACCACCAAAGCGGATACGTTTGTTCACCGGCACGCGGATGAGATAGGTCCAGCGATAGGCCTGTTCAACCACTCGTGAGGGAACCACGACCACGTTGCGCATGTTGGCATAAAAGGTCTCCCCCATAAACTCCAGGGCAGCTCTGGTGCCGATGGATTTGGGTTCATGCATGCGCACCACAAACATGGCTGCGACCACCCGTAATAGTGATGAAGCCAGAAATAGCACATCGTGGTAGGTCAGCACGATGCCGATCATCGGGACGATCATACGGATGCCCTCGATGTATCTGGTCAGTACGCTGGCAAACAAACCCGAAAGCATTCCGCCCAGAGCTACTGCGATGCTGTTGACCACCACATAGGCTGCACCGCCCACATTTTTCTTCCCGGCCGTTGCCGTGCCTGTATCCCCGCCGGATCGGCCCCCGGCCAGGTCCATGACGATGTTGAAGTTGGCCAGTTCCACGCCAGGCCAGTTTGCGGTCGTGAGTAGGATTCCCAGATATCCCAGCCAGGTGGACCACGACCACTGGCCTCCGGTTACTTGCCAGAGAATATGTTGCCAGGGAGCGCTGGTGTCCAGATGCACCACCACATCCGGCCCCATGGCTAACCATCCAAGAGAGCCGAAAACAATGGAGCAGGTACAAACCAGCAGCACCGGTTTGCGTCCTAACCGGTCGATTAATGCGCCCCAGAATGGATACGCAATCATCTGCACCATCAGGGGCAAGGCAATGATCATCACCTGTGCCTGCAGATTGCTCATGCCCAATTCTTTGACCGAATTGAGCCAAATGTATTGGCTAACGAAACCTATCGCCAGATTCAGGGTGAAAACATAACCCAAAAAGATGCGAAAGTCCCGGTCGCGCAGGGGATCCTGCACCATCGACAACAGGCTTTTGCCGGGATCCAGTTTACGCGGGTAATCATCGGTGATGGGAATGAAGCAGAGAATGTCCAATGCCCCGCTGATGCCTGCAATGGCCAGAATCACGCTCATGACCAGCATGGCCGAACCCATGGGTTGGCCTTCTGTGCGAGTAAAACATCCAGCATATAGCCGATGAGCAGGGTGATGCTGATGCCGACCATCTGCCCGATGCGGTTGCGGAAGGCAAAGTAACGACCGCGCACCTTGCGGGGAATGACATCCGACATCCAGCTCATCCACGCCGGAGCGGGCATGTTGGCAATTGCCCAGTTGATAAAAAGCAATACCAGCAGTGTCATCCACCACAGGTCG
>JAAUTM010000204.1 GCA_012031455.1 Phycisphaerales bacterium | reverse complement strand
AAGGCAACAACCTTTTCATCTTCCTCCACGGCTGCATCCAGACGGGCCTGAGTATCAGTGAAGATTTTTCAGAGCCGATGCCACACTCGCCTGTGCTGCCTGATAGACCGGGTTGGATGCCAGTGCTTCCTGCACGATGCGATTGAGCACCGACTCTCGACGTAAAAGCTCGGCATGTGCTTCCGCCAGTTGCATGGGGGTGTGGTTCCCCTGGTCACGGATGGCCTGAAGCTGCTCACGCGCATCCAGAAAAGCCAGTTGAGCTTCCCGGTAGTCAGGGCGCGTTTCCAGCACGCTCATCACCCCAGCCTCAGCCTGGCGCAACTCTTCCTGAGCGAGGTCGAGGGTCTCCTGTGCAGAACGAAAAGAAGCATCCTCACGGTTGGCCTGGATCAGCTCCTGCCTCAAGGCGTGAAGTTCGCGACGAGGCTGATCCATCTGGGTGCGCAGCGCAGTGAGCTGACTGCCTGCATCCCTGGCCTCACTTTTAGATTTACCCAGAGCATCACGAGCATCGGTGACTTTCGATCGCGCAGCAAGCTGCTGGCGACGAAGCTGGTTGGATTTGTCCTCCACATCCATGAGCTGCTGCCTGAGATCAGCAATCTCACTTCGGATGTCCTCAATAAGTCGGCGCAGCTCACTCACCCGGTTATCGAAAATCACCACCCCCTGCGCTGGAGCTTTATGGGCCAAGGCCAACACCAAAAAGAGGATGCACCACAGACAGGCAGACATTGGCCAAGCAGGCGTGTGGGAATGAAAATGGGTGGGATACTTCATGTCACGCTTTCCATGCCAAAGATCGGCTACATCTGGAACCTTTGAACTGCACCTACCACAGTGTAGGCAGGTTGGTTGCAGATGGAATCAATCATTGATCATTTAGGAAAACTTCGCAGCCTTGGTAAAAGATTCATCAAACTTAAACATCGCGCAAGCAATATCAAACAATCATCGGTCACAATGCTTCCCATGCGAGATCCAGTTTCGAGGAACCGAGCCGGTGAGTCAGAATGATATTGGATTTGTATGGCTGTCTGGATGACTTCAACAGGTCACCGGCCTACCATCATCACCGTACACCGGCAGCCAGCGACAAGGCAGTTTGACCAGCGGCAGCTTGAAACATTTGCTTGACAAGACGATCTTACCATGTGGCATGGGGCGGTTGGGAAAAAGAAGATGGGGGCCGGGGACAACTAGTCACGGGGCGGAGGGATTAGACTTTGCAGCAGATTGGTCAGGTGTCGTGCTGCAGGGATTGTGACACCTTTGGGTGATTGTCCTGAGGTGATTGCGGGGTAAAAGAAAAACCCCGCTGCCGCCGAAGCGACAACGGGGCGGAGGGGAGAAAGCTTTTTCTATACGATCCTTTCGGCTATAAGTTAGTTTGCTCTATATAAATTTAGTCGAAAACTATTGGGGAAGTCAAGTGAAAGCTTTCCTAATTTAACAAATGTCAACGTTTCAGACGGGTTTTCCACAATCGGTTGCGTGCCAGGAAGGCTGCCCCGACGATTCCGGCATCGTCACCCAGACGACTGGCAACAATACGACATTTCCTTAATTCCTGCGGAAATACATGTTCCTCAAAGGCTTGCCGCACCCATTCCACCCACACCCGGCCCAGCGAATCGGTCACACCACCCCCCACCACCACGCAAGGCAAGCTCAACATCGTCACCGTGTTGGCAATCGCCACCCCCACGTACCGGGCTGCCTGTTCCAGCACGGTTCGGGTCAGGGGATCGTCCATTTCCAGCGCTTTAGCGATCACTCTGGAACGGATGGCCGTAAAATCTCCGCCTACGATCTGGGTGATTTTGCTGGCGTGGTTGGCACTGATGAGTTGCACCAGCTGGTTCACCACCGCAGTTCGGCTGGCGCTGTTTTCCAGGGTACGTCTGCCCAATGCTGCATCGGCATGAATCACGGTGTGGCCGATTTCCCCAGCCGTCAGATGATGCCCCCGAAACAACTCCCCATTGAGCACCAGGCCCCCGCCGATGCCTGTACCCACCCACACGGCCAGCATATCCTTGACCCCCTTGCATGCACCGACACTGAACTCGCCCCAGGCCGCGACATTGACATCGTTCTCCACCACGACCGCCAAGCCTTCCAATTCTTTTTCAATGAAGGCCCAGCGGCACACGGTTCCAGCGCAGGTTCACCGCCCGCACCACCATGCCCTTGTCAATGTCCACTGTTCCCGGCGCACCGATGCCCACCGCATGCACATCCTTGAGTTTCACCCCCGCATCCCCTGCTGCATCCCGCACCGTTTCAGCCACCCGGCGAATCACCGCCTCGGTGCCTTCGTCCGCACGGGTTTTCATCTTTGCCCGGGCCAGAACCTTCCCCTCCCCGCTGACCACCCCCGCCTGAATGTTGGTGCCACCCAGGTCCACACCGACCCACACTGCCTTGCTGCCCTGTGCCATGGTGTTGTTCCTCCGTGAAAAACTGAGCGGTTGCTTATCGAAATATAACCCGATACAGGCAATTGTAACTTTTAACCAAGATTACGTGATTATGAACATTAATGTGCCAATCGGAGTCATTATCATTCGCTTTCCAGCCGATATGCGATATGATTAATACGTCGCGCAGTTTTCCTGCGCAACTACAAGGGAGGTGCATATGCTTCTCGAACTCTATGGCCAGAACTTTGGTTGTTTTCGAGATAAGTTCGTTTTGTCGATGCTTGCCACGGACATTGATCCCGGATCGGATCGTGGGATCATTGAAGTGGAAGTCGAAGGGGAGAAAGAACCGTTGCGCTTGCTGCGTGCCGTGGCCATCTATGGTGCAAACGCTTCGGGCAAATCGACGTGCTGCGAGCAGCAGGCGCACTGAGGGACTTACTGCTTTTCTCGGAAGCCTTCCGATCTGAATCATTACTTGCCGCTTATGAACCCTTTGCCCTGAGCAAGACAAAGTCTCCCGTTTTGTTGGGAATCAAAGCAATTATCAACCGTCATGTATATGATTATAATATTACATACAACCATACAGAAATACTGTCTGAAAATTTAATTCTGTACCAAGGCGACAATGAACCCGCGGTGCTGATTGAACGAAATGAATCAATTGTCGCAGGCGATTGGATGCGCCACGATCTGTTCGCACTACTAGCCAAGGATTTTCGTAAGAGTGCCTGCTACTTTTCTTGGCGGATCAACTTGCTCCAGGATTAGCTGGAAAAATTGCCAGCGGCCTTTCTAACGCTCTAATACGTATCGGAGATTTACGCTATTTTCCTATCGGGGCGATCCGTATCGAATTGCCAAACGAATACGCGATGACCAACCCTTTGGGCACTGGCTGTTGACTCAACTCCGAGCTGCAGATGTTGGGATCGAGGATATACGAACCGTAGAACGGAAAGTAAAGCTCCGTATGAAATCAGCTATGAGCGAAAGACATACAGATGAATCGCCACTCAAAGCAGCAGAGCGTACAGAATACCGAATTTCACTACTTCATCGCGGCCCTGAAGAGGCAATTCCCATTCCCTACGACCGAGAGTCGGATGGAACTCGCAGACTAGTAGATTTGGCGGGAGTGTTGTATAGCTTGATACGAAATGAGTCACCAACGACCTTGTTCATAGACGAAATCGATGATCCTTGCATCCAACCTTGTTGCAGGGATTAATCCGGCATTTCAATTCGGAAATACCCCAAAAGAAAATGTGTGGTCAGTTGATTTTCGTCACGCATGAAACAGCACTGCTCGATGCAGAGGCAAAAAACGCTGCACTACGTCGTGATCAGGTCTATCTCACGGAAAAAGATGCCAGCGGTGCGGCCCGGCTTTACTCTGTTGCGGAATTCAACGAAAGAAACAACCTGAATATGCGGAAGCGCTACTTGCAGGGACGTTATGGCGCATTGCCCGCGCTGGGCAGCTTCAAGGATTGAGTGATGGGTTTCCGAGGTAAACACAATGTGAATCAGCGTTATGCCCAGCGGCGATACAATACTCGTTCGGTGCTGCCTGTTGTTACCATCGTATGTGATGATACAGAAGCAGCGGTAGCGTATTTCAATGTCATCAAACGGGAAGTCAAGGAAAGTGTCACGATAAATATTCTACCAGCCCCCCGTGATGGCGCGGACCCATCAACCGTTTACGAATATGCCGAAAAACAAAGAAAAAATTTATCCCCAGCAGAAAAGGGTGATTCAATCTGGATTTTGCTGGATACGGAAGTCGAACAACACCGGCAGAATCAGGCTCGTTTTATCAAGAATAATTCCAAACCTAACGTCCAAGTGTTGCTCTCTCAACCCTGTTTTGAAATATGGATACTTTGTCACTTAACCAATACGGGTAAACACTTCGATAGTTGCGATGCGGTAATGAATGAGTTAAAAAACACTGGCGTACGACATTCGAATCTGATTTTGGTCCCCAAAAAGCACAAGCCGATTACACCAAGTTAACGGTAGTCGAT
>JAAUTM010000203.1 GCA_012031455.1 Phycisphaerales bacterium | reverse complement strand
GTCACCATTGGGGGCGACAGCCATGCCGTGCGGGCTGTTGAACTTGCCGGGGGCGACATGCTCGGTACCCCGCCAAATTCGGCCAACCCTGCACCTTGGTCACCGCTGCGTTGTGCCCAGTTGCGCCACGATTTTGTCGTTGCCGTCCAGCACCGTCACCCCGGCACACAATTCGGGCATGTACAGGTACTCACCCTGAAACACAAACCCGCAGGGTGCGAAATATTGATCATTGACCACCCGTTTGAATCGACCTTCGGCATCGTACACCTGCAGACGGTTGTTGCCGCGATCCGCGATGTAAAGTTCGGGTGTACCACTGCGATGGCGGAACATGACGCCGTGCGGACATTTGAAATGCCCAGCCGAACCTTCGCTGCCGTTGATGGAACTCTGGTAGCCGCCGGTTTTGTTGTAACGGTGGATAAACGATGAACCATAACCATCGGTCACCCAGATGTCGCCGTTGCCACCGAAACGTTCCTCATTCACTGCGACCCAGGTGGGAGTGTATTTTTGCCCAGCCTGATAGATTTGGATGCGATGGCTGGAGGATGCTTAACATCACCTTCCCATCGAGTGTGGTTTTGACGACCTCTTTGGAAACATCATCGGTCAACCAGAGGAATTCGTTACCGTCTTCCTCGACCAGCGTCATGCCATGGGCGCCGTGGAAACGATCTCCCCAGGCATTGATCAGTTTGCCGGTTGCATCAAATCGCAGGACACCAGGCTGAGCCTGATTAAAGACCAGCACATCCCCGGTTTTGCTGACAACGATGCCATGCGTGCGACCGTTGGTTTTGCCGGTTTCAGTTGCGGGAATAACCGTCCACTGATCAATCCATTCATATTGGAATAAGCCTTGGCCGATCTGCATTTTGGTTTCCTTTACTGTTTGGGAGCCAGCATGCTAGGCGGCCTGACATTGGAAGTGAATTAATCCGCCATGTACGGCTTGACGGCACGAATCGCCAGAAACATGGGGATCTGGCTGCGTGAAAAGTCTTCAGCTTCGGCACGCGGGCCGGGGTCGCTGCGTTTATGGCTGACCCATTCCTCCATGTGATCCACCATCAGCCCGGCTTTGCCCAGAGCACTGATGTAGTGATGCAAAGGTCGATGAAACGCCCAGATTTGTTCACGCACCTGCCCGGGTTGTGCCGTCTTGCCCGGGTGCACGATGATGGACTGTTTGAAAGGAAGCAGGTACTGGTCCACCCGGCGGAATTGTAATTTGAGTTTTTCGTCCCAGCCCAGTGTGCCTGCCGAGGGACGCGGAAGCAGGGGTGCATCATCACCAGCACGAAGCGTCCACGACCACGCATGACCCGTGTGATGCCCTCGAACACCGGAGGCATGGGGTCGATGTTTTGAATGGCCAGCAGACAGCTCACCGTGGTGAAACGGTTTTCAGGCAGACGGGACAGATCACGGGCATCCATCACCTGATAATCGATGCCCTCATCACCTCGGGCCTGCGCAAGCCTGATCAATTCGCCAGCGGCATCGACACCGATGACCTTGGCACCTTTTTCGCGCAGCTTGCGGCAAAGCACCCCCTGGCCACAGGCGATGTCCAGCGATATGTCAGCCGGGCCGGGTGTGAGCATCCGCAAGACTCCGGGCAGCACGACTTTTTGGTGATACTCGCTGCCAGCATCGCCCACGAGGTGGTCGTACCACGAGGCCACTTCGCCCCAGTGAGTCGTTGGCGCTGCGGATTTCGAGGATGGATCAGCAGCTGACTTTGCACCTGAAGCAGTGGCTGATTTGGTTGCATGTGGGGGCGGGCTGGTTGCATCGCCGGTGATGGGTTTGGGTTCAAAGGGCTTGCGTTTGCGTTTGTCGCGGTAGCGGTGTTCGAGGGGTTTCATGGTTTGTTCATACGGCTGATGGTGAATAAAAGCAAAGCCCAGGCATGGTCATGCCTGGGTTGAGAGAAGGTAACTTCGGCAACTTACTGGGCACGATTATTCGCCGTGACCTCAAGCGTCGGCTCAACCTGCACCAAGGGTTTGGTGAGGTGCTGGTCACGATGGTCACCGGCCTGACGAGCGGCCTCGACAAGAAAACTGCCAGCAAACCCAAGCACCAGGGCGCCCACCGCAGCAAGCGTTGCACCCAGTTGACGTGGCAGCGAGACCGAAGGTTCGTCGGAAGCTCGGCCAGAGCCAGCAGCAGGGGCAAAGAAACAGGCGCCGGCGATGCGCAGGTAATACACAGCCGACACGGCACTGTTGATGACAGCCAGGATCACCAAACCGATAAAACCATGCTCGATGGCGGAACCGAAGAGATAGATTTTGCCCAGAAAACCGACCAGCGGAGGCAGGCCGATGAGGGATAACACCGCCAGGAGCATGACCCCGGCAAGTGCGGGTTTTCGCTGAGCAAGCCCGGCAAGGTCATCGTAGCTGTCGGCTTCATCGGCGGGGTTGGATTGACTGCGAAGCAACCCAGTACGGCAAAGGCGGCGAGGGTGGATAGCCCGTAGGCGATAAGGTAGAAAAGCACGGCAGCGATGCCATGACCAATGCTCGAGCCATGGTCGGTGGTGAGGCTGACCCCGGCCACGAGGCCCACGAGCATGTAGCCGGAGTGGGCGATGGAGCTGTAAGCCAGCACCCGCTTGACGGAGGTTTGCAACAGGCCAAGCACGTTGCCAAGGGTCATGGTGAATGCGGCCATGAGCCAGAGCAGGCCGGTGATGATGGCGGGATAGCGACCGGTGCCGGTGGGATCGGCGAGGTTGAGGATGAGGATGATGGCAATAGAACCGGCGACCTTGGGTACAAAGGCGAGGAATGCGGTGACGGGAGTGGCGGCACCCTGATACACATCGGCGGTGTAAAAGTGCATCGGGACGGCGGCGATTTTGAAGGCGATACCCACGATCGAAAGCACCAGCCCGGCCAGCAGCAGCGGAGGCATTTCAGCGGGGGGGGTACATGGATGCAAATTGACGGATGTCGGCAAAGCGGGTCACGCCCGTGGCACCGTAAATCAGGGTAAAGCCATAGAGGAAAATCGCCACCGCCAGGGCACCGAGGAAAAAGTATTTGACGGCTGCTTCCTGGGCCACCGACTTGCTGCGGGAGATGGCCACCATGACGTATGTCGGCAGGCTGACCAGTTCCAGTGCAAGGAACAGCCAGACCAGATCATCGGCCTCGGCCACGAGCATCACCCCGGCCAGGGAAAGCAAAAAGAAGGCGAAGAACTCACCCCGGAAAATGATCGCGGGGTCGGTTTTGGATGGAGTTATGCCACCTGAAGGCAGGTCGGCGGCGGCGATTTGCGGATGACTGTCAGGCAGTTGGGCGGCCACCAGCAGCAAGAGAAAACCAATCACCGCAGTGGCGACTTTGATGAACAAGGTCATGGTCAAACCAAAGCCAACGGTCGCATCGGGGCTGGCAAAACGGGGGGAAATACCCTTCATGTAAGCCAGTACCCCGGCGACGATGATCGAGGCCCCGGCCAGCCAGACAGTTTGACGACGTACCTGAGCCGAGGGCCAAAGCCCAAGCATCAGGCACAACACCGCCCCGACACCCAGAGCGATTTCGGGCCAGAGCGACATCATTTTGGCAACCACTTCCGTCATGGGTGTGACATCTCCTCATTGAGGTGGTCGAGTGAACCCACGGTGCTGGTCGTGTTCATGGGGTTATTTGCGGTGGGTCCGCTGCGCTTGACCCACCCTACATTCGAGGCGAACGGGTGGTCGATTTGGCTTTGTGCGGTGAGAATGGGTTTATTCATTTGCGCTACGGCCGGGTCATGCTGCGCAGCATCGGTGCGGGAAACAGACCCAGCCACAGACAGGCCGCAGCCAGGGGCAGCAGGGTGACGATTTCGCGCAGATTCAGATCGCTCAAAGGCGGGTGATGAGGAGCATGATGCGAGGCATGGCCATGGGCATCATGATGGCTTCATGCCCGGGCACTTTCACCGGGCCGAACACAACGCGGCCCACCATGTAAAGAATATAGATGGCACCCAGTACCATGCCCGCAGCAGCGGGTACGGCATAATGCGGGCCGAGCAACCCTTCACGCCAGTCAAAGGCCCCCAGCAGGCATAGGAATTCACTCACGAAACCGTTGAGACCGGGCAGGCCAACGCTGGCCAGACAGAAGAAGACAAAGAATGTACCCCAGACGGGCATGACCTTGCCAGACCGGACATGAGGTTCATGTCGCGGGTGTGCAGACGTTCGTAGATCATGCCAACGCAGAGGAAGAGCGCCCCGGTGGACAGGCCATGGTTGATCATGTACATGACCGACCCGGTGCCACCGGCAGTGTTCATGGCGAACAAACCCAGCACGCAGAAACCCAGGTGCGATACGCTGGAGTAGGCGATGAGTTTTTTGAGGTCTTCCTGCACCCAGCAGATCAGGGCGGTGTAAAGGATGCCTATGACGGACAGAGTGGCCACCCACGGGGCGATGTCCAGCACAG
>JAAUTM010000202.1 GCA_012031455.1 Phycisphaerales bacterium | reverse complement strand
TTTTTTGGGTCTTCGTGCCATTTTGATCCATGATGGATAATGGATAAAGGATGATGGATGATGTTCAGAAAAGACCTGTTTTTACATTATCCCTTATCCACAATCCATCTCATGCTGCTTCCTGATCGGCGTTGTTGCCGGGGCGGTTGGGGAGGAAGCTGCGCAGTTTCTGTTCGACCACGCGGGGGTTATCGCCGCTCTGGATAGCCATGATGCCTTTAAGGATGATGGTTTTGACCATGAGTTCTTCTGCGGAGCGCTTGGCCATGCGATCAGCCATGGGCAGGGCGAAGCTGTTGGCGATGACCGCGCCGTAGAGGGTGGTAAGGATGGCCACCGCCATACCGGGGCCGATCTTGGAGGGGTCGTCCATATTTTGAAGCATGATGACCAGACCGACGAGGGTTCCGATCATGCCAAAGGCCGGGGCGTATTTGGCCATGCTGTCAAAGATGTATTTACCCATATCGTGGCGGTCGGCGATGGCATCGATTTCAGCGTTGAGGACCTGTTCAATCAGGGCGGGGTCGGTGCCATCGATCGCCAGTTGCAGACCGCGCACCAGAAAGGGATCGTTAATTTCCCGGGTGACCGATTCCAGGCTGAGGATACCGTTGCGTCGGGCCTGCTCAGCGTAGCGGACCATGTCGCTGATGATCTGTTCGACCGAAACCTTGGCGGGGAATGCCAGCTTGCGAACGATGCGAAAGGTGTTTTTGAGGTTACGCGTGGGGACGGAAAAGAACATGCTGGTAAACGTGGCACCCACCACAAGGATCATGCTGGGAATATCCACGTAATAGGCGAGGTTGCCGCCCGCCAGCAGGGCCCATGCAATCAGCACCCACGTGCCCAAAATGCCGAATAAAAGTCCAAGATCCACCGTACACCTCTGCCTGAAAAATCAAGGGAATTTCCGCATTCAGCCTTGCTGGATATATCGGACTTCAATGGCGGGTGGAAATAGAAAAAAACAGATTCTCAGCGGAGTTTGATGGTGGCCAGCGCCAGCGCTGCCAGCACCATGGTGGTGATCCAGAAGCGGACGACGACCTTGTTTTCGGTCCAGCCACCCATGTGGAAATGGTGATGGATCGGGGCACAGCGGAAGAAGCGTTTCCCGCCGGTGGCCTTGAAGTAACTGATTTGGATCATGACGGACAAGGCCTCGGCCACGAACACCCCGCCGATGATCAGCAGCAGAAACTCCTGCCGAATGACCACCGCGATGTAGCCGATGAGCCCGCCCAGCGCCAGCGAGCCGGTGTCCCCCATGAACACCTGAGCCGGGTGACAGTTGAACCACAGGAAGCCCAGACACGCCCCCACCATGGCCCCGGCCACGATCGCCAGTTCATCGCTCAAAGGGATGTAAGGCACCAGCAGGAACTTGGACCAGTCGCTGAAACCAGCAATCAAGGCCAGAATCATGAACGCAAAGGCCACGATGGTCATGATCCCGCTGGCCAGGCCGTCCTGCCCATCCGTGAGATTCACCGCATTGGAAGAACCCACAATCACCAGCACCGACAGCAGCACAAACTGCCAGGCTGATAGCACGATCAGAAAATCAGAAGGTACCCACACTTCCCCTTGGCGTTGCCAGGTTTTCAAAAACGGCAGCGTCAGGGCGTGGCTCATTTTGTTGAAATGCCAGAGGTCCTCCTGCAGTTTGGTCGCCCCGTGATGATGGATAAACAACCCCAGCACCACAGCCAGCCCCAGTTGCAGCAGCAGCTTTTCATGAAAGAAAAGCCCCTCGCGTGTACCGGACTTGCGGCGGGCGCTGGTGAGTTTCAGCCAGTCATCGGCGGCACCCATCGCGCCCAGCCAGACCATGCAGATCAGGGCCATGATGATGTAAAAATTCGTGACATCCGCCAGGAGCACGGTGCATACGAAGATGGCCCCGACAATCAGCACGCCACCCATGGTGGGCACGTTTTTTTTTGTCCTTGGTCAGCTCGTTGAGGTCTTTGTTGTAAAACTCAGCGTTGTCGCCGATTTTCAATTTGACAAGCCTGCGGATCGTCATAGGCCCAAGGGCCAGCATCAGCCCGAATGACAGCAGGATCGCAGCGATGGCGCGAAACTCCACGTAGTACACAAACAGTCGCACCAGAGCTGACAGACCCAGCCCTTCCAGAGATTCACGCAGCGCATTAATCAGCAGGTACAGCATGGAAATATCACATCTTCATCACCCGCATCCAAGCGATGTGGGCATGGAATTGTTGAACACCCGTCAGTTCATTCCTGTTTCAAACCGGCCAGCAAACGCTCCAGCCCCATGCCTCGCGAGGCTTTGAGCAGCACCAGATCACCCGGCTGCCATTGGGCACAGACTTTCATCGGCAAATCCTCACTCCAGCCGGCAAAGGTCACCAGACGCTCGGGCGGGAAACCTTCCTTAAGCAACGCTTCCGCAGTGAACATGGACATTCTTCCGATCAGGATCACCAGCCCAAGCTTCTCCCGTCGCTGCGCCAGATCACGACCCAAAACTCGGTGCAAGTCAGGGCTTTGCGAGCCTAGTTCCAGCATGTCCCCCAGCACCGCCAGCTTGCGGGAGCGATCCCCGTCAGGCATGGCCAAGAGCATGTCCAACGCCGCCCGCATCGAGTCCGGGTTGGCGTTGTAACTGTCGTTGAGCACAGTGATCACACCCTCACCCATCTGATAGCGCTGCAACTGCCCGCGCTGCGGAGCAGGGGTTGCACTGGCCAGTGCCTCTGCGAGCTTGGACAGTTCCAGGCCCATGGCCTGACCCACCAGCAAAGCAGAGAGTGCGTTGAGGGCATTGTGCTTTCCGGGCAGGGGCAGAGTGAGTTCATGAGCCTGCACACCCAGCGCTGCCAGTACTCGGCTACCCGTGGAAGTTGGCTGGAAATTTTTCAAATGGACGGTGTGATGGTTACCCCGACCAAATGTGTACCGCTTCACCGTGGGAGATAATTGCCCAAGATGTGGCTGAATCAAACTCCAAGTTGGCTCATCCCCGGGCAGCACCACAGTTCCCTGTGGCTGGACCATCGCAAAGGCTGAGCACTCCTCCGCAGCCACCCCTTCAAGCGTGCCGAAATATTCCATGTGCTCCTGACCCAGACTGGTCAGCACCAAATATCCGGGCGCACCAGTTTCATCAGGTCCGCAATTTCGCCGGGGTGATTACTGCCTACTTCGACCACGACAAACGACTCCCGCTGCAACCCCGCAGCCAGCATGGTGAGCGGCACACCGATGTGGTTGTTGAAGCTTTTGGGAGATTGTGTGCCTTGTCGTTGCGAAGAAAGCGCGGTGTGAATCAGGTGACGGGTGGTGGTTTTCCCATCAGGCTGCCGAGGGAGACGGCGCGGGCCACGCCTATTGGGGCGAACACGGTCTCGACCTCCAGCGCTACTACATGATCGTTTGCTTGCTTTACGGCAGCGACCCGGAGGCTTATCGCGAGTTCGCCGATGATGCCGAACTGCCGGCCGAACGGCAACAGGATTGCCCGGCGGAGTTCGAACAGGTGGCGCGAAGCTGGGGTGTTCTTCTCGATCAGCATATCGACCAGACCGGGAACGCCGGCAGCAGCGTATCCGTGATCTATGGCGACGCCCCCGGGAACCTGCAGGGCATGCGGGACATCATCGAGGCGCCCGACTCCTCGACCTGATGGCGGAGCATGTCGCGGATACATTCATCCTGCCCGAACCGATCACCATCCGGGCCGAGGCTTGCGGTCAGGAGAACGCCTTTTGGCTCAGCGACGACCGTGCCATCGTGCTCTGTTATGAGCTGGTCGCCTGGCAATTCTCGGTGATCGTCGAAGACATCCTGGCCCGTTGAGGAAATGCTCGTGTCCGTCTCCTCCGCCGCCGGCCCATTGTCCGGGCTCAAGATTCTCGATCTCAGCCGGGTCCTCGCCGGCCCCAGCGCCACCCAGCTTCTGGGCGATCTCGGCGCCGATGTGGTCAAGGTGGAGCGGCCGGGCGAGGGCGACGATACCCGAAAATGGGGTCCACCCTTCCTCAAGGACGTTCGGGCAACGATACGACCGAGAGCTCCTATTATCTATCCGCGAACCGAAACAAACGATCGATCGCCATCGACTTCACCAAGCCCGAAGGCCGGGACCTGGTGGCACGCATGGCCGCCTTGGCCGATGTTCTGATCGAGAACTTCAAGGTCGGGGACGCTCGCCGTCATGCCTTGGCTACGAAAGCCTTGGTGACGCTCACCGCGGCTCGTCTATTGCTCGATCACCGGGTTCGGCCAGACGGGGCCCTATGCCGACCGGCCCGGCTACGACTTCCTCATCCAGGGCATGGGCGGTCTGATGAGCCTGACTGGACCCGCGGACGGCGAGCCGCAGCGGACTGGCGTGGCGATCGCCGATCTGATGGCCGGCATGTACAGCACCGTGGCAATCCTGGCCGCCCTTCGCCACCGCGACACCACCGGTCGCGGCCAGTTCATCGACGTGGC
>JAAUTM010000201.1 GCA_012031455.1 Phycisphaerales bacterium | reverse complement strand
GCATTGCCTGGTGTGGCAGCAGGGTGATGAAGGTGTGATTGAATGCATAATTCAGGCGGTCGCCAGGGGCTGGGCCACCCAGGGGTTCTTCTGCCCCGGTTCAGGCTGGAAAAATAAGTCCCGCAAAGCCTTGCAACAGGGGTTGAGCATCCACATCACCGCCGGATTCCCTGCCGCTGATGGGCAGACATGCCAAAGCCCCCGCTCTTTGAATCATGCTGAATTTGCTGTCGTTTTCGGAAGTACGGATGACGTTGGGGCCTGATCCGCCGGAGGCAGATTGATCCAAAGGGATCTGCACGATGGCGGTGCGTGTGGCAGTGTAGCCAGCGTAGTGAACATGCAGATTCCCTGCCGCCAGCAATGTGACCTGTGCCAGCAGCAGCATCATGAAAAGCAGAATCGGCAGCACCAGGGCGAATTCGATCATCGCCGTGCCGCGCTCATTTTGATGAAGTTGATGTTCACGCCCCCGGCCTGCCTGTCGCCGTTGCGAGGCAAGCTGCAATACCAGTTTCACCAGCACTGCGGTCAGTGGTATGAGTAACAGCAACCAGGCCAGCGTGTACAGGGACAGCCGACTGGCCAGTGCCTGAGGCAGCCAGTTCGGATCGCCCGCCATGATGAGAGGAACCATGATCCTCATGAGGCGTGATCCAAGGTTTGTCCAGCTTTACTTTCGAACCATGAAAACGTCACACTTTTGTATCACTTCATCATATCGGCCGGTTCACCCAAAGTAATCCGCCCAGGGCATGCGAATCTGCAAAAGGTGCTCGGCCCCGGCCAGCAGTCCGCCAATGGCAAACGCAAGGGCGTAAGGCAGTCGCGGGCTGTCGGTGGGCAGTTCATGTTTCACTCCCGCCCGAACGGTGACCATGGCCACCCACAACCTTTGCATCGTTTGTCGAACCAGTCCTCGCTGCACCATCACCGCCACTGCCATGATGAAGCCGATGATCATTCCATAAAGCGTCGTGCCCAGCACACATTCCCAACTGGCACTGATGGCACCCACTGCGGCCATGAGCTTCACATCCCCGCCGCCCACCGCACCCATCATGAAAACACGGCAAAGGGCAGCAGTGCCATGAAAAAGCCCACGCTCGATGCCATCAATCCCTGCCAGGCTCCGGGGAAGCCACCTTGTGCCAGGCCAAAGCCTGATGCCAGCATCAAGCCCATCAGCACAGCCGGGTACACCAGCTTGTTGGGAATGCGACCCGTGCGCACATCCCACACCGCAGCAGTGCAAAGCACCGACCCCAGCACCGCATAGGTTGTAAGTGCCTGTGCCTGCATCCGTGTTTATCTTCCACCATCCACAAACCATCCGCTTTTCACGCAGACGTGGCAAGTTGTGGCGCTAACCATCAGCTTGCCACGTCCAAACCAGCTTGATCACGGAATGTCGGGGTTGACCTGATCGGTGACATCGCCCTTGCCGGTCATGTTTTCCCAGGCTTCGCTGACCAGCTCCGTGATTCGGCCACGGAAGAAAATCAGCACGCCCAGCAGAGGGATGACGATTGCTGCCAAAATCAGAATTTTTCCAATCCCTCGGCACCCTGTTCGCAGCGGTGCAAACGTTTGAGCAGGTTCATGAGCTTTTTCATCGCAGGTTCCTTTCAAAAAATAGCCGGCCCACACCAAGTCATGGGAACGGCAGATTGGTAAGCGTCAGCGTCATCTTGCTGTACTGGCCCAGCAATCGAAGCACTGCAAAACTGATCGTCGCCGCCGGAATACCGATCGCCATCAACAGCAAGGCCCATTCCATCGTCGTTGCCCCCCGCTGCTGTCGATGCCAGTAACGCCATTGCACCCGCCAGCGCCGGGCAAGCGATCGTTTTGATCTCCCCCCCGAGGATCGACTGGTTGAATGGTTCAGGTTCGTCATTGCATCATCCCGTTCAGCGCCGCACCGCCTTGCGCCAACCATCATCCCGTTTAGCGACCCGTTTAGCGACGCACCGCAGGTGCGCCTACTCAACCATCCTTATCCAAACAACGGTCTGACCGACTCGGGCACCTGCTCCATCTCCTCTTGCCTCAAGTGCCCTGCCATAGAACAACGCACACCGGTCCACACTAATTGCATCCTTTTTTCGGGAGTTTTTTCATCCCCCATATTTTGCAGGGTAAAGATGTCCTGCAGCCGGTATTTCCCATCATCGCCAAGGGTATGTACTTCGGTAATCTGGGTAACTTTGCGATAACCTCCGATATGCCTGCTCATCTGCACCACAATGTCGATGGCCGAGGCAATCTGCGAGCGCAAGGCGTGGAGCGGCAACTCCACCTGGCTCATCAGGGCCATGGTTTCCAGGCGGTTGAGTGCATCGTGAGGGTTGTTGGCATGGAGGGTGCCCATCGATCCCCCATGGCCGCTGGTCATGGCCTGAATCATGTCCAAAGCCTCCCCGCCGCGTACTTCGCCGATCACGATACGATCCGGCCGCAGACGCAAGCTGGAGCGGAACAGTTCTCGAATACCGATGGCTCCCCGGCCATACCGATCCGCCTGTCGACATTCAAGGGCGATGACATGGTCCTGCTGCAATTGCAATTCGGTGGAGTCTTCAATGACCACCACGCGCTCGCCGCTGGGAAATGTAGGCGGAAAGGGCGTTGAGCAGCGAAGTTTTCCCCGAACTGGTACCGCCGGTGACCAGCACATTGCGCTCGTTGCGAACGGCAGTGCGCAGAAACCCTGCCGCCTGATCTGTGAGGGTGCCCAGTTCAGTGAGCCAGTCCATATCGAGCATCTGGCGATTGAACTTGCGAATGGTCATCACCGTGCCATGCCTGCTGCAGGGTTCCCTGGCCACATGCACACGCGAGCCATCGGGCAGGCGTGAATCCAGCAGCATCTGGTTTTCGGTGAGTGTTTTGCCGGTGAACTGCAAAATATTGTTGACCGCAGCCTCGTAGGCTTCCTGATCTGGGAACTTCACCGGGGTTTTGACGATCTTGCCATCGCGTTCGATGTATACCTCATCCCAGCGATTGACCATCACTTCCGACACGGCTGTATCTTTGAGGAACTCCTGCAGGCACGCCAGATAATGGCTGATGGTGGCATCAAAAAGGGCGTGCAGCCGCGCGGTCGGATTGGAGCTGGTGAGCGCCGGGTCGACTTCGGGAGTGGTCACAAGGGTCGAACTCATACCGGGGTGTCCGCATACTAAGGGGTGAAGAGAACCGATGCGTATCACATCGGCATAAGGAACAGTCTAGCGTGGGGAAATGTCCTGTCACCATCGGTTACAAACTTTCGACATCCACTCCCAGCAAGTGCGCGGATTGAATCATGTGATGGTCTGCGGTCAATACGGTCAGGTCGTGATGCAATGCCATGGCCAGATGCAGTGCATCCAATGTTCTTAAGGGGGTTTTGAGGGTGCTCATCCACTGCATCGCTACTTCCCATACCGATGGGTTGAGTTCCGCCCATGCGAACACGCCCTGATGCTGATGCTTTGAAAAAAGCTGCAATACCCCCTGGGCTTCTTCTTTGGAGAAGCTGCCCATGCGGTGCTTTTTGGAAACGGCGGATGCAAATTCAAGGCGGGTGAGGCTGGAAATAACCGGCTCGCATTGTTGCAGGGCTTTTTGGGCTTTGAGGCTGGCTTGTTCGCTGGTATACACAGCGGTGAGAACACTGGTGTCGATGTACCGTCTCATCCGCGTTCCTCCCGGCGCAACTTCAGAAGCGTTTGTGACAAGGTTTGGCCACGAGGCTTGAGGTTGGCACGAAAAGCCGACAAATCAGGAAAAGGCACCGAATCAGCTGCGGTCGGGCTGATGACAGCCACGGGTTTGCCCCTGCGGGTGATGATCGTGGTCTGGCCGGACTCCGCGGCATCCAGAACCTGGCGCAATTGATCTCGCACTTGTTTCACACTCAGGGATTTCATAGGTCAAGTCTCCATATGTACATCTTAAATGTACGTTACCACCCCGGTCAAGGCTATCCCTGCACCCATAAAAAAACTGCGTGACTTTTCAGCCACACAGTTTGATTTTATGCCTGCCGGTTATCAGCAGGGTTTGCCATCTTCTACCAATCGATTATTGGTAGAAGTTGGTTGCTTCGGTTTCTTCGACAGGGCGGGTGAGCTGGTCGCTGGTCATGGTCGTCTTGAGGCGCACATCACCGGTTTTGACCGCCTTGACCTTGACTTCCCACTTGGCTTGGGCATCGGGGGCGAGGCTGGGCAGAGCCGTGAAGGTCACTTTGCCTGCCGCCGCACTGCCGGGGGTGGCACCACCGGCGGAGACGAATTCCATGGTTTCTTCAAGCTCCACGACGATCTTGATGTTGGTGTCCGCAGCCGAACCCTGGTTGGTGACGGTGATAACATAGGTTTCCACATCGCCCACCAGAATAGGGTCGGAAAACGTCCACCACTTCCAGCAGCACCGCAGGAATGCCCTGAACAACCACCGGGGCGCTGGCGCTTGCATCAGCCGCACAGAAA
>JAAUTM010000200.1 GCA_012031455.1 Phycisphaerales bacterium | reverse complement strand
CACCGGGAGAGGGTGACGAGTGTCGCTGCGGCGACCGAGTCGGGTGAGGGCGTGTCTTGAAATAAGATATTTTCTGCTATTGACAGAGCCGGGTCGTGTCGGCCCGGGGCCATAACACATCAACCTTTCACTACCTTGCACACCCTGCGTTTGCCGACCTGCAAAATGACTTCGCCTTCGATATTGACCATCGCTTTGGGATCGCTGACTTTTTCGCTATTGACGGATACAGCACCCTGTTCGATGCTTCGCCGAGCTTCGGTATTGCTGGTGGCAAACCCTACTTCACGCAGCAACTGCACGAGATTGATGGGGGATGTGGCAATAGTTTTGATTTCCATGTCCGTCGGCAACATGCCCTGAGTGAAACGCCTGCGAAACTCCTCTGCTGCATGATTGGCTGCTTCTGAGCCATGAAACTCCTCCACGATGACCCTGGCCAGAATATCCTTGGCCTCACGGGGATGGGTGATCTGAGGGTTCAGCAGGCTTTGCATACGATCCTGAGGCATCAAGGTCAGGAGCGTGTAGTAGTTGGACATCAGTTCATCGGGGATGCTCATCACCTTGCCATACATATCATCAGGCGTGAAGGTCACACCGACATAGTTGCCCTTGGACTTGCTCATTTTCTCTTTGCCATCCAATCCGACGAGGATGGGCATGACCATCACAACCTGTTTTTCCAATCCATAGCGACCCATCAGGTCACGCCCGACGAGGTTGTTAAAGGTTTGGTCGGTACCCCCAAGTTCGACATCAGCTTTCACCACGACCGAGTCGTAGCCTTGCATCAGGGGATACATGAATTCGCTGACCATGATCTCCCGGCCGGCTGCCATACGATTGGCGAAGTTTTCGCGGTGGAGCATCTGCTGCACCGTCATTTGCCGTGAGCTTGAGCACATCTGCGAAAGTAAGTTTGGATAGCCATTCGCTGTTATGCCGGACTTCCAGCCGATCGGAGGATGTATCCAATACCTTGCCAGCCTGGTCGAGGTAGGTTTGGGCGTTTTGGAGGATGGTCGCATCATCGAGAATCGGACGGGTGGTATCGCGTCCGGTGGGGTCCCCGATGCGGGCGGTATAGTCGCCGATGATAAGCACTGCCTTGTGCCCTAGGTCCTGAAATTGACGGAGTTTTCGCAGCACCACGGTGTGCCCCAGGTGCAGATCAGGGGCAGTGGGGTCCATGCCCAGCTTGATCCGCAGCGTTCGGCCGGACGCCAGTTTCCGTTGCAGTTCCTCGGTGCTGTAAACCCCCTCCACACCTCGGCAGAGAAGTTCCATCGGGTTGGTTGATGTCGGTGTCATGCGGCCCATGATACCAAGCCGATCGGATCCGGTCTGACCCGGCGCAACCATGCCCACCGGACTTGATAATATTGATTCGCAACACAGGCCGATAAAATTGGTAGCCACCGATTTGAAATTTGATACTATTATTGCTTGCATGAACCGGCCATGGGGAGTATGATGTTGATTACCATATTCCGAGGATAGTTGTTCGATGTAGCCAATACCAACACCTTATCGCGTGTATGCCGCTGATGTCAGGTGGTCATCACGATGATTGGAGATTTGAATCATGCCCAAAATGTCACCCGCCCGAATGCTGCAAATGACCGTCAAAAACTCATGGCCCAGCGTGCCAAACTGCAAGGGGTTGTTGACGCGACCCAGGCACGTATTGATGAGATTGACGCTATTTTCAGCGGATCGGGCCTGTCCGTGGCCGCTTCAGGCAAAGGCAAGCCCGGACCCAAGGCCGGTTCCACACGGGGCAAGCGCACCCGTGGCAAGTTCAGCATGACCGGTGACGAATCGGTGGTTTCCTTCATCAAGAAGCATGGCAAGCCCAGCGCCAAGGAAGTCAACGAGCACTGGACCAAAGAAGGCCGCGGCGGCAGCGCCAACAACGCCCTGACCAAGCTGGTCAAGACCGGCGTGATCAAGCGCGTTGATGCCGAAGATGCCCGTGGCGGACGCTATGTCATCGCCTGAGCAGCATTAATCCTGCAGCGGCGATACACAACCCCGTTAATATCTCGCTTGATAATGCCAGCATCGCCCGGGCCCCTTGGGTCCGGGTTTTTATTTGATTTCGGGAACTGTATCATCGCCTGAAATTGACAGAACTATGGAGGATGTTGATATCATTGGGGCATCATGGATGGGTTGAAACCGTCGGGTATAGGAAAACAAGTCATTCGATAGACATCTGAGGAAAAACGATCATGAGTGGGAATCAGATTAATGTCGCGTTGATTGGTTCGAAGTTCATGGGCAGGGCCCATTCCAATGCATGGATGAAGGTGCCCAAGTTCTTTGACCTGACTCGTCAACCGGTGATGCACACCATCGCCGCCCGCAATGAGGAGGAACTCAAGACGTTCTCCGCCCGCTGGGGTTGGCATAATTACACCACGGACTGGCGGCTACTTATCGAGAACCCGGAAATCGATCTGATCGACATCGGTGTGCCCAACCATGTGCATGCAGAACTCGCTATCGCAGCCTTGGAAGGCGGCAAGAATGTGGCTTGTGAAAAGCCCCTGGCCGACACTCTGGATCACGCCCGGGAGATGATGCAGGCCGCTAAGAAAGCTCGCAAGTGCAATACCTATGTTTGGTACAACTATCGCCGATGCCCCGCCATTGCTTTGGCGCATCAGATAGTCAAGGAAGGTCGGCTGGGCAAAATCTATCATGTTCGCGCCAACTATCTGCAAGACTGGGCAGGCCCCGATGCCCCTTTGATCTGGCGCTTCCAAGGCGATGTGGCAGGCTCCGGCTCGCTGGGTGATCTGTGTGCCCATTCGATTGATACCGCACGTTTCATCACCGGTGAGGAAATCACCGAGATCAGCGGGGCGGTGCTGGAAACCTTCATCAAGGAACGCAATATTCCCGGTTCCTATGGCGGGGAAATCTCCGGCAAGGGAGCCTCCAAAACCTCCAAGAAGGGCAAGTCCACCGTCGATGATGCAGTATTATTTTTGGCGCGATTAAGCGGCGGAGCAGTCGCATCCTTCGAAGCCACACGACTGGCGACAGGTTACAAAAACGCCAATATCATCGAAGTGCATGGCGAGAAGGGTGGCCTCCGTTTGACTTTGAGAATATGAACGTACTGGAATGGTACGACACCACGTTGGAAAGCAAACTTCAGGGCTGGTCGAGCATCAATGTCACCAGTGCTGCCAGCGGGCATCCCTATGCATCCCATTGGTGGCCCACAGCCCACATCCTTGGGTATGAACATTCCTTCGTCAACATGGCAGCGGATATCTGCGTGAGCCTGGCCGGTGAGGAACCGATCGTCCCCCTGCCTGACTTTGACGATGCTTTTGAAACCCAGCGCGTGCTTCATGCCGTGACCGAGTCCGCCAAAAACCGCTGCCCGATCAAGATGAAGGAGATCAAGTGATATCCCAAAGTATTACCTGTCAGGAATGCTCTTAAAAAAGATGGCCCCGGGTGACACACCCAGAGCCATGGCGGGGGTAGGCTATTTTTTACACTCACTCAAGTACACACATTCAGTCATGTACCAACGATCACTTCAGGCCAAAGCTCTTTCCTGCAGGGCGGCGCGGAGTTTTTCCATGGCCTTGTTCTGGATTTGTCGAACACGTTCCTTGGTCAGGCCGATGAGTGCTCCCACCTGATTCAAGGTGAGTGGGCCGGTTTGATCCGTGGGGGTGTTGATGGCAGGATTTTCCAAATTCACCGCAAATCGCTGGGTGAGGATTTCCTGTTCCATGGGTGAGAGATCCGCTGCATTGGTGCGCAGAATCTGACGCAGCTCCTCCACGCTCTCAGCTTCCACCTGAGCATTCTTGCGCTCCACGTGGTCAGACTTTTCCATTTCCGGATCAAACTCTACAGGGAATATCTGCTTACGCTTGCCACGTCGGGTGGCGAAACGCGAAAAGGCCTTGATGATTGCCCGGCAAGCATAGGTGGAAAATTTGAAGCCTCGGGTCACATCGAATTTATCGATCGCCCGCAACAGCGCCAGATTGCCTTCGCTGATGAGGTCAGCAAAATCAAAGTCATGCAGCTTCATCCGCTTGATCATCGCCAGCACCAGCGCCAGGTTCGCCCCTGCGATCTGACTGCGGTAATGATCCGCCTTTTCATGCCAGGCCAGCATATCACGCACCGCTTTGATAGACAGTGCCTTGCGCTGATGAGCCTTGCGATGCAGCAGCACGCGGTACCTGCAATAGTTGTATTGAAGGAAAATCGTGCGTTCCTGGGCACTGGTGAAAAGTGTGTTGGTAAGCGTGGTGGGCATCGCCTCGCTGAATCTCTCCAGCACCGGGACGTACCAGCCAACATCCACCCCGGGCACGCGATTCTGGTCGCTCATCAGTTTTCCTGCCTCGGCATTGCTGGTGAACATCGGGTTCATCATGCAGTCGTATTTGCCTTGCAGAACACCGGCGGGCCACTTTCGATTTCCTCTGCAGACAGTTGACGGGCAACCAGAGCCGTAC
>JAAUTM010000199.1 GCA_012031455.1 Phycisphaerales bacterium | reverse complement strand
ATCCATCGGCCCCACGGCTAAGTGATATCGAGCGCGGGGTGTTGCTGGTGGCAGTGCGTGGTCAGGGTTTGCAGCAGGTTGCACTTTGGGCTAGTGAAAATGTTGAAGGTGTACCGGTCCACATTGCAGACAAACATGACGCCAGCCCAGCCCGCTTTTGCGAGTCGCTGGAATCAGTTCATTCCAATCATCATTTATCGTCCAGCCTGGCCGCCAAGCTGGGGATCGTCGAGCCGCCGTTGCGAATGGACAGTCAGGCCAAATATGGCTGTGTGGCACTGGATCGGGCGGGTATTTACCTGAAATTTCCGCCTGATGCGCAGCGGTTGGAAAACATCTGGGATCATGCAGCCGGGAGCATCGTGGTCGAAGAAGCAGGCGGCATCGTTACTGACATGGCCGGTCAGAAGCTCGACTTTTCTTTAGGCCGGGGATTGAAAGTGCAACGCGGCATCATTGCCTGTCATCGACATTGGCACCAGCGCGTGATCCATGCGTTGCAGGATTAAGTCAAAAAAGGGGATTTAGTACATTAATTACGCTTGATCAGCACGGCATGATAGTTAGGACTATATGTACTTATCCCCTTTATTTTCTGTTCTGGCGAGCTTTTTCGCCAGTCCAAGTTAACAGACCCTTTCGTCTCGGACCCCAGGGCGATTTCGTACTCGTTGGGCTACGGCCCGCGCCAGGATCGGCGTTGCCGATTCCGGGAACGGCGACACGCTGCTGACGTTGATCTCGCACAAGACGTAGGTGTCCTGGCCGGATGCGTCCTTCGGCCCCAGCAGGAAGTCGGCATCCCACAGAGCCGGAAGTTCGTCTGTGGCGATTCCCAGCAGTTGCTGCACGCCCGATATCCATTGGCTTTCCATCTGCCGCTTAAGCGATTGGAATTCCGGCTTGTCGGGAGAGTGGTACAGACGCGGGCCTGGCGGGGGGGCATCCTGCGGCGCTGCCCCGGGCGGCGCTGGGTAGAGGGCATTGACGGCCTGATGGCCGAAGCCCGCCACTCGGTCATGCACGAGGTAGCAACGAACCATCCCCTCCATCAGGCGTTCCTGATAGGGCTGGTCGATCATCCTGCCGCCCTTGTCGAAATAGGGCAGACAGCGTTCGAGGAAATCGGCGAGAGTCAGTCGTTCTTCCACACACCCGCGCTTGGCATGCCGCACCAGCAGCGGGGCCTGGGCCTGCAATTCGCCAGGCGCGACCGCCTGCACCTTCCACACCCCGTTGCCTCCGTTGCCCCGATACTGCTTGAGGACCCTCGCGTGCCCGGCCGCAAGCCTCTGCGGAAGTTCGCGGCCAAACGCATCGGGCGAAGCATAAATGGTGGATGTCGCCGCCCCAGCTCATGGACCGTGTGGTATAGAGCACTTCCTTGGTGCCCAATTTCAGGATGATGTCCGGGTGTGTGCTGACGTACACTCCCGAAGCGGCCACGTCGCGGAGCATCGCATCGAGTACCGACCGATCTCGGCCCCCCTCGATGGGATTGACCCAGACTAGCACGCCATCGACGCCGGACAGTTGCTGACGCACTTGATTCACGAAGTCGTCGTGATAGACCGCTGGGATGGCGTCGACGCCCTCCGCATTTAATGCCTCGGCCACATGGCGGAAACGATTGTTCTGAGGCGACATGCCATCGCGTGCCGCCCGATCACCGGGATACACCAATGCGACCTTTGGCCAGTTCTTATGGTTCACGTCGTCTCCTTCGCACACATGTTTCGCAACGGGAAGTTTGCTGCAGCTGTTGGCCATTACAGCAACTTCGGATGTGGTCCGCAATGGAGCGTTTCTCCCACACCCCACCGCCAGGAAGAAAAAGGGCATAAGTAGATATATCCTGATCGATCAGATGATTGCTTCACATGCTTCTGCATAAACGTTAAGTACGATTTATTGGATCAACCGTGGCATGGGAAAACAGAGTGATTTGTATGTACTTATGCCCTTGTCCTGCTCCCCTTTCCTGCTTTTGTTCACCACAGTAATACCGCGATTCAAGGATTGAGCTGATTCTGTATTCATTCATCCAACGGTATTGATGGGTCTTCTTCATTCGCCGGGGGTTGTTGCCCATCCGCCTTTTTCTTTTCCGCCCATTTGAAGCGCAGTTTTTCACGCCTCTGGGCCATCCGCATCGTCGCTTCATCCGGCCAGTCGTAGTCGTTCACCTTGGCCCGGTCGTCAGCAACCGGTGAGGCTGCTTCTGCAGATGGGTCGGCCAATTCACGATAAGGCAATGCAGGGTCATCTCCATTGTCGCCGGCCGCAGTGACAACTCGATGGGGAGATTAAGGTCTTCCTGTTTCACCACGATCTTGCGCTGTCGCACCAGTTCCAGCAAAGCCAGAAACAAACCGATGCGTTCGCCACGGGAGCGACCTTCGAAAACGTTCTGCAGCGTCAGTGTAGCTTCCCGCTGTAAACGATCGAGGATGTCATCCGCATGAAGACCGATGGGCGTATCGTCGTAGAGCACCTCATGATGGGCAGCCGACCTACCGATGGACTCCATCACCCGCGTGAACATCTCCGCAAGGTCCAGCACATTAGCATCTTCGATGTCGTATTCCTGTTGCTCGGCACCAACAGCTTCTCCCACTGCGGAATCATCCACAGCGGGTGCCTGTCCATCCACCGCATCCCACAAGGCCTGCTGCGATTCATCTTCGAAATTGGGGATGACCACTTTGGGACGCACCGGGTTGCGTGGGTAGCGTTGTGCCCACACTTCCGCCCGTTGTTCGAGCAGCCTGGCTGAATCTTTGAATCGCTTGTATGCAAGCAGGGCCGTCACCAGTTCACGCCGGGGGTCCAGTTCCGCCAGGTTGGTGGTGTTGTTTTCACCATCACCCTCGGCAGCCGGGGCCTGAGGCACAAGCATCTGGCTTTTGAGTTCCAGCAATGTCGCAGCCATGACCAGAAACTCCCCCGCCAGATTCACATCAATCGCTTCAAGCTGCTTGAGATACGCAAGGTACTGCTCGGTTAACCGCGCCACAGGGATGTCGCGCAGGTCCACTTCGTCCCGTTTCACCAGAAACAGGAGTAGATCCATCGGCCCGCTGAAAGCATCTAATTCAACTCGATAATCCTGCATGGATACTCAGCCCCTGTGCAAATCTTTAGAACACAGCAGCCGTACGAGCTGGATACTGGATTATGGATAATGGATTGTGTTCAGAGCAGACGGTTGTACCGTCAGTTGGTTTGAACGTTATCCATCATCCTTCATCCATTATCCATAGGTTGGCCACTGACGGTAGGTTGACAACCAGGCTTACCTAAACCTTATGCTTCGTCGGTCACACAACCTTCACTTGCCGGCTTGACCAGCCGAATGTACTTGGCCAAGGTGCCGCGAGTGGCCTTGTAGGCCGGTGCCTTCCACTGCTTTCGACGTTCGTTCATTTCCGTGGCACTGACCGCCACATCGATGATGTGTTTTTCATCATCGATGGTGATGATGTCGCCGTTCTTCACCAAGCCGATCGGCCCGCCTTCCTGCGCTTCAGGGCAGACATGGCCAATGATGAAACCGTGACTGCCGCCGGAGAATCGGCCATCGGTGATGAGCGCCACCGTATCGATAAACCTGCCCCAGCCAAAGCACTGGTTGGGGTGAGCATCTCCGGCATGCCCGGCCCGCCTTTGGGGCCTTCATACCGAATCACGATCACTTCACCATGCTGGATTTCCCCTTTCTCCAAGCCAGCAAGCATGTCCTCTTCACAGTTATACACGCGGGCTGGCCCCTCAAATCGCAATCCCTGTTTGCCCGTGATTTTGCCCACCGCACCTTGTGGTGCAAGGTTCCCATGCAATACTGAAATGTGTCCGGTTTTCTTAATGGGCTTGTCCAGCGGCATGACCACTTGCTGGCCCTTTTTCAGCCCCTTGGCACTCTTTAAATTTTGCTCCAGGGTCTTGCCCGTGCAGGTGATGCAATCGCCGTGCAGAAAGCCCTCTGCGAGCAGGTACTTCATGAAGCCCGGCACGCCGCCGACCTTGTGCAAATCCTCCATCACATACTTGCCCGAGGGTTTCAAGTCCGCCAGCAACGGCACCTTTTTGGAGACCTTTTTGAAATCCTCCAACGATAGTGGCAACCCCACCGCCCGCGACATCGCCAGTAAATGCAACACCAGGTTGGTTGATCCCCCCAGAGCCATGCCCACCACCATGGCATTTTCAAATGCCTTGCGAGTCATGATGTCGCGGGGCTTCAAATCCATTTTCAGCAGGTTACGCATCGCCGCCCCAGCCGCTCGGCATTCACGCAGCTTGCCCGGGTCCTCCGCTGGCGTGGACGATGAATAAGGCAGGCTCATGCCCAAAGCCTCAATCGCACTGGCCATGGTGTTGGCGGTGTACACTGCCCCCGCAGGCACCAGCCCCCCGGGCAGGCCACATACACAATCTCCTTGCGCTCCTTTTCACTGATACGCTCGGTCAGCCATTCCCCGTAACACTGAAAAGCCGACACGATGTCACGAGG